>CAYSCB010000277.1:0-4464 GCA_964429335.1 uncultured Aquihabitans sp. | reverse complement strand
GACCGCCGAGCGCTGCGGGGCAGACTCCGGCCATGCTGATCGCCCAGATCTCCGACCCCCACGTGACCACCGAGGGGACGTTGGTCCGGTCGCTGGTCGACACCCCACAGCGCTTCGCGGACGCGTTGGCGTCGTGTGCGGCACTCCCCCGCGTCCCCGACGTGATCCTCCTGACCGGCGACCTCGTCAACGACGGGACCGCCGGGGAGTACGCGCTGCTCGCTGAGATCGTGGCCGACGCGCCGTGCCCGGTCCTGCCGATCCCCGGCAACCACGACGATGCAGCGCTGCTGCACGCCACCTTCGCGACCCTCGACGTGTGCGGGGCGCCGCTGCCGGACCCGCGGTCCGCACCGTTCCACTACGCGGTCGAGGACCACGCGGTCCGCCTGGTGGCCTTCGACGTCACCGTCGCCGGACACCACCACGGGCAGGTCACCCCCGACAGCGCTGCCTCGTTGGACGCGACCCTCGCCGCGGCGCCGGACCGTCCCACGATGGTGTTCATGCACCACGTGCCGTACGCGACCGGGGCGTGGTGGTTCGACTACGCGGGCGTCGCCGGCGCCGACCTCCTCCGGGATGTGCTGGCCCGCCACCGCCAGGTCCTCCGGGTGGTATCGGGTCACGTCCACCGCGCCACGTCCACGCAGTGGGGCCACCTCACCCTGAGCAGCGCGCCGTCGACCGCGTTCCTGAGCGGGACCGGCGTCGGTGACGGCCCGCCGATCATCGTCGACCAGCCGGCCGCCCCGCAGCTGTTCCACTTCGACGGCAGCGGGCTCATCGCATCGGAGGCGGACCTGCCCGGACCTCACACCACCATCGACATGCGGGACATGCACCGCGACTGGTCGACCTACGAGATCGTCGCCCGCAGCCAGGGACCCATCCCGAAGGAGCTGTTCGGCGGCTGACCCGTCGGCGCGCGCCGCGACCCGCTGGCAGACGTCGTGTCAGGGTTGCAGCGTGTCAGGGTTGCAGCGTGTCAGGGTTGCAGCGTGTCAGGGCGAGGACGCTGCCATGGTGCGCACATCGTACGCGGCCAGAGCCCGGTCGTCGGACACGAGGACCAGATCCTCCTCGACGGCCTGGGCGATCAGCATCCGGTCGAACGGATCGGCGTGGTGCGGCGGGAGCCGTCCGGCCCGCTCGGCGTGGGCCAGGTCGATGGGGAGCGGATCGAAGCCGCGGTCGACGCACTCGCCGGCGAAGCCGTCGGGCGCCGACAGCTTGCCGATCACCCGCTTGATCTCCACCTCCCACACCGTCGCTGCCGACACGTGGACCGCGTGGGCCGGATCGCTCAGCATCTCGCGCACCTCCGGGGCGATCCGCTCCGGTGACGACAACGCCCACAGCGCGACGTGGGTGTCGAGCAGCAGGTTCACGGACGCTCGCCGGCGAAGGCGTCGGCGAGATCGTCGGGGAGCACGTCGACGTCGTCGGACATGACGACCTCACCCCAGCCGCCGAGACGCCGAGGGGGCAGCACCGGTCGGAACGGCACGAGCTTGGCGACGGGGACGTTGTGGCGACGGATGACGATCTCCTCGCCGGTGCGTTCGACCTGGGCGATCAACGCCGAGAGGCGGGTCTTCGCGTCGTAGATGTTGACGACCATGCCACCAGCCTAGCCGATCTGCCTAGACCTGATCAGAACAGATAACATCATGGTGGGTGACGTTGTTATCATGACAGCGTGATCCGGACCCAGATCTCGATGACGGATGAACAGGCCGAGGGGCTGCGCCGACTGGCGGCGCTGCGCCAGAAGTCCCAGGCGGCCCTGTTGCGCGACGCGCTCGACCGGCTGCTCGACGACGAGGAACGGGAACGGCGCACCGAGATGGCGCTCGAGGTCATCGATCGGTACCGGGGGTCGCCGTCCGACGAGGACCGCACGAACGTCGCCGAGAACCACGATGCCGCGCTCGAGGAGGCCTACCTCTCGTGACGCGACCCGTCTTCGTCGACACGTCCGCGCTGTACGCGGTCCTCGACGGCCACGACCGCCAGAACCTCACCGCCGGAGAGATCTGGGTGCGTCTCATCACGTCGGGAACGACGATGGTGACGCACAGCGCGGTGATCCACGAGTGCAGCGCTCTCGTGCAGCGACGCCTCGGGATGGCGGTGCTGCGGGATCTGCACGGCCGGCTCCTCCCGCTCCTCGACGTCGAGTGGGTCGACCCGTCGATCACCGACCGGGCAGTCAGCGCGCTGCTCGCCGCCGATCGCCGTGACGTCAGCCTCGTCGACTGGACGTCGTTCGAGGTGATGCGCCGGCGAGCGATCGACACGGCGTTCGCGTTCGACGACGACTTCGCCGCCCAGGGCTTCAATCTCCTGACCTCCTGACCTCCTGACCTCCTGACCTCCTGAGCCGCCTGACGTCCTGAGCCGCCGCTGGCTGGGGGCAGCCGCAGGGGTAGGTCAGCGGCTACACCACGTCGTCGGTCTGACCCGGGACCCAGATCCCCATCGGGATGCCACGGGCCGGATCGATGTCGACCAGTGACCCCGGGTCGGTGCCGGTGAGGCGGGCGAGCAGCTGGCGCAGCATGGCCGCGGTCGCACCCCAGACGGTGTCGCCGTCGAGGTCGAAGAAGTGCATCGCCCGGCTCATCGGCCCGGAACCCCACCGCTCCTCGTGGTACACGCCCTCGGTGGTCAGCTCCGACAGCGGCACGCGCAGCACGCGGTCGACCTCCGCCTCGCTCGGGTGCAGCTCCGGTGGTTCGCTCAGCATCGCGACCACGGGCACGATGTACGCGCGACGCGACACGGTGGTCAGGTGGTCGAGCTCACCCAGGGGCTCGACGATCGACGGGTCGAGCGCGATCTCCTCGTTCGCCTCGCGGATCGCGGTGGTGACCGGGTCCTCGCCGGGGTCCGCCCGCCCGCCGGGGAAGCTGACCTCGCCCCGGTGGTGGCGGAGGTTCCAGCTCCGGCGGGTGAGTACGACGTGCAGCTCGCCGTCGAGGTCGTAGATCGGGATCAGCACCGACGACGGCTCCGCCCCGTTGGCCGCCACCGGCGAGGAGATCCCCAGCCGCTCCGGCGGATACACCGAGCGGATCCGTTCGGGCAGGATCAGCCTCGCCGCGGGGTCGAGCTCCGCCCACGGCGCGGGTCGCCCCGGGGTCCACAGCTCCGGACGCGGGATGTGCTGAGGCCCGCCTCGTTCAGCCATACGCAGAACATAGGGGTCGCAAACGACACAACCTGTCGATTCCCACCCCCAGAACAGGCGTCACGGACATAGGGGTCGCAAACGACACAACCTGTCGATTCCCACCCCCAGAACGGGTGCCGGACGCGGTGAGGCCCCGGTCGGAACGACCGGGGCCTCACCAGCGTCCAGCATCAGCTGGGTCACATCATGCCGCCCATGCCGCCCATGCCTCCCATGTCGGGCATGCCGCCGCCCATCGGGGCAGCCTCCTCGGGCTTGTCGGCGACGAGCACCTCGGTGGTGAGCAACAGGCTGGCGATCGACGCCGCGTTCTGCAGCGCCGAGCGCGTCACCTTCGCCGGGTCGATGACGCCGGCCTTCAGCAGGTCCTCGAAATCACCGGTCGCGGCGTTGAACCCGACGTTGCCGGTCTCACGCTCGAGCTGCTGCACGATGACCGCGCCCTCGTGGCCGGCGTTGTCGGCGATGAGGCGAGCCGGTGCGTCGAGCGAGCGCAGGACGATGCCGGCGCCGGTGCGCTGGTCACCGTCGAGCTTCTCGACGACGGACTGCACCGAACCCTTGGCACGCACGAGTGCGGTGCCGCCGCCGGCGACCACGCCTTCCTCGATCGCTGCGCGGGTCGCGGAGAGCGCGTCCTCGATGCGGTGCTTCTTCTCCTTGAGCTCCACCTCGGTGGCCGCGCCGACCTTGACGACCGCGACGCCGCCGCTGAGCTTGGCGAGACGCTCCTGGAGCTTCTCGCGGTCCCAGTCGGAGTCGGTGTCGTCGATCTCGCGCTTGATCTGCGCGACCCGACCGTTGACGTCGTCGGCCGAGCCGGCGCCCTCGATGATCGTCGTGTCGTCCTTGGTGATGACGACCTTGCGCGCGGTGCCGAGCAGGTCGAGCGTGGTGTTGTCGAGCTTGAGGCCGACCTCCTCCGCGATGACCTGGCCGCCGGTGAGGATCGCCATGTCGGCGAGCATCGCCTTGCGGCGCTCACCGAAGCCCGGCGCCTTGACCGCGACGGAGTTGAAGGTGCCGCGGATCTTGTTCACGACGAGCGTGGCGAGCGCCTCGCCCTCGACGTCCTCGGAGATGATCAACAGCGGCTTGCCGGACTGCATGACCTTCTCGAGCACGGGGACCAGGTCCTGCACGGAGCTGATCTTGTTGTTCACGAACAGGATGTACGGGTTCTCGAGCACCGCTTCCTGGCGCTCCGGGTCGGTCACGAAGTACGGCGACAGGTAGCCCTTGTCGAACTGCATGCCCTCGGTGAA
>CAYSCB010000276.1:1735-4469 GCA_964429335.1 uncultured Aquihabitans sp. | reverse complement strand
GGACCCGCCGCCGACGTGGTGGCCTCGGCATGTGGCGGGGTGCTGGTGTCCATGACGACGAGACGCGTGGTGTCCATGATGACGGGCAGCGGAGTGTAGTCATGCGATGCGGGTTCCGGGCGGTGGATCGCCGTCCGGGCGCAGCAGACGGACCGTCCCGTCGGCCTCGACGGCGCCGAGTACGAGGAACTCGCTGCGGAACCCGGCGATGCGACGTACACCGAGGTTCACCGCTCCGACCACGAGCCGGCCCAGCAGCTCATCGCTCGTGTAATTGGTGACCTGGGCCGAGGTCCCGAGCGTGCCGAGCTCCGGGCCGAAGTGGACGAGCAGTTGGTACGCGGGCTTGCGGGCCTCGGGGAACGGTCGCACCTCGACCACCCGACCCACGCGCAAATCGAGTGCGGCGAAGTGCGCGGGGGCGACGTCGGGCAGCCGGCCCGCGGGTTCGGTCATAACGCGAAGACTCCCACACCGGCGACGGCTCGAATCCCACCGAACTTGTACGCCACGGTCGCCCATGTGACGCCCCACGTACAAGATCGGCGCGTCCCCGCTCACCCCCACCGACGCCGGCGCCGACGACCGACTTCAGGTACCGCTGAGCGCGCCGACGACGCCGGCGAAGTTCCGGGCCTCACCTCCCGGGATCACCGTGTAGGAGTATCCCCAGCGCTCGCGACGCTCCCGGAGGCGCTCGCCGATCTCGGACTCCGAGCCGATCAGCGTGAGCGGGGAGGCGAGCACGTCCTCCGGTGGAGCGGCGAACAGCTCCGCCATCACCGCGGCGACCGCAGGGGTGTCGTTCGTGATCTGAGCGACCGACAGCCAGGCGTTGAGCTCGAGGTCGTCGAAGCGCTCGCCGGCCGCCTCACGGACGCGGGCGACCTTCTCGTCGATGCGCGCCGGCAGCGCGTCGTGCGCAGCCGCACCGTCGATGGCACCGGAGTGGATCGACGCGTTGACGCCGACGATGTCGGCATGCCGAGCGGCGAAGCCGAGCACCCTGGGTGCTCCCCCACCGATGAGGATCGGTGGCCCGCCCGGTCGGTGCGGTGTGGGTGTCCCCTCGAGCTCGGTGATCGTGTAGTGCTCGCCGCTGAAGCTGAACGGTCCACCGGCGAACAGGCCCTTCAGCACCGCGGTGTGCTCGATCAGGCGGTCGACCCTGACCCCCGGCGGTTCCATGGCGATACCCGAGCGGTCGTAGTCGGTCTTCTTCCATCCGGCTCCGAGGCCGATCTCCAATCGACCTTCCGACATCACGTCGATGGTGGCAAGCTCCCGGTGCACGACCGCTGGGTGCCGGTAGTCGCAGTCGAGCACGAGGACGCCGAGTCGCAGCGTGGAGGTGATCGCCGCGGCGGCGCCGAGCGCGGCGAGGGGACCGGGCCCCTCATCGAAGTGGTCCGGCAGGAACAACGTCGAGTAGCCGAGGTCCTCGACCTCCCGGAACGAGTCCAGCCAACTCCGGCCCGACAGCGGCTCGTGCAACTCCACGGCGAAGCGGAACTTTCGGGGATGGGCCATCGGTCGTGCTCCAGTCTGAGGAGGATCGCTGTCGGACAGCGGCGGGCGTCTCAGCGCAGCTGATCATCGAGGTGAGATGCGGTGGTGCCACCGAGACCGAGGCCCTGGAGTCCGAGCTTGCGGTGATCCCAGGACCGGGTGCGCACCGCTGTCACCCGCACCGCGACCCGCTTGTGGAGCATGAACTCGACGAGGGGACGCGCCTCCTCGGTGTACGGACCCGTGTAGCGCTCCCAGACGCTGAGCCCGACGGCCCACAGCCGGTCGGGATGCTCGACGATCTCCGCCGTGCCGTCGATCGAGACACCCCGCAGCCTGTCGTAGGTGAGTCCGTCCTCGATGAGGATCGTGACGCGGGGATCACGGCGGAGGTTGACAGCTTTCTGCGACGCCGCCTTCGTCTCGAACCAGATCTCGCCGTCGATCACGGCGTACCACATCGCGACGAGGTGGGGCCGACCATCGGCACCGACGGTCGCGAGGGTGCAGGTGCGGCTCCGCTCGATGAACGTCGTGATCTCGGATCCGGTCATCTGGATCTGGCTGCGCTGGTTCGTACCCACCGGACCTCCAGGATGCATCGACGTCAGCCGACGGGAGGTTACGCGTGCCGGAGGGAGACGGGACCGACGAGCGCGAGCGCCGCGAGCGCGGCGACGCCCGACACGACAAAGGCAGCGCGGTAGTCGCCGAGCGCGACGACGACGCCGAGGACCGCTGGGCCGAGTCCGTTGGCGATGTCGAACGCGAGCGAGAACGTCCCCACCGCCTGGCCCCGCTCGTGTTCCGGAACGGCCGACACCGCAGCGCTGAAAAGCGCCGGGAACAGCAGCGACATCCCGACGGCGAGCGCGACCACCGCGAGCCACACGCCGGTGTCCGATCCCCATGCCCCGAGCAGCAGGCCGGCCACGCCGAGTACGACGAGCGAGATCGACGACGCCCGTGGCCAACCGAGGCGGTCCGGCAGCCGGGCTCCGACGACGCGGATCACGAGCACCAGGACGCCGTAGAGCAACAGGAACGGCGCAACGTCTTCGATCCCGAGCGTCGGTCCGTAGAGCGCGATGAACGTGGCGAACCCGATGAACGGCAGCATCCCGAGCAGGAGGATCGAGCCGGGTCCGATCGCGGCGGGGTGCAGCAACCGGAACGGCTGCGGCTCGCCACGCACATCGTTCGGCGTACCGAGGCCGAACAGGCT
>CAYSCB010000276.1:0-1635 GCA_964429335.1 uncultured Aquihabitans sp. | reverse complement strand
GGAACGGCTGCGGCTCGCCACGCACATCGTTCGGCGTACCGAGGCCGAACAGGCTTGCCGTGAGCCCGCAGCCGCCGGCGAAGATCCACACGGCGTGATATCCCGACCCGCTCCGCAGCGCCTCGCCGATCAACGGACCGAATGCGAGGCCCGCGTAGAGAGCGACCGAGAAGTACGACGCCGCCTCGCCGCGGCGGTCCTCGGGGGCCATGTCCTGGATCGACGTCGCGGCACCGACCCACATGGCGGCCTCCCCGGCACCGGTCGCCAGGCGCAGCAGCGTCAGCGCCACGACGCCGTCGACGAGGTTGTAGGCCAGCACCGACAGGCCCATCACGAGCGAACCGCCGATGACCAGGACCCGCCGGCCACGCGTGTCACCGATGCGGCCGGCGAGGGGACGCAGCAGCGCGGCGGACACGGCGAAGGCGCCGACGACGACACCGACCGCGACGCTTCCGCCGCGCAGGTCCTTCTCGACGTATCGGGGCAGCGTCGGGATGAGCGCACCCAGCGCCAGGAAGTAGGCCAGCGTCGACAGCGTGACCATCACGAACCCGAAGCTGAACATCGACTCCCGGTGCGCGATCGAACCTCGGGTCGACTCGGGCGGAGAGCTCACCGGCGGAACCTACCGCGGCGGACCCGAGGCTTCCGGAGAGCGCACGACGGTGCTGTGACCGCGTCAGCGGTCGACGACGGTCAGGTCCGTGGCCTTCACCGCCGCCCACACCGTCGAGCCCGCCGTGAGGTCGAGGTCGTCGACGGCGGAGGGTGTCACCTCGGCGACCAACGGCACCGGCCCGTCGATCCGCACGCGGACACGATCACCGAGGAGATCGAATCCCGTGACGGTCCCACGCCAGCGGTTCCGTGGACTGCCGGTCGGCTCGTCGCGGTGCAGGGTCACCGAGCTCGGCCGCACCAGCACGAGGACCGGGCCGTGGTGCGCCTCGGCGGTCACGACCGTCGCCCGGCCAGCAGAGGCGGTCGCCTCTTCGACAGAGCCGGGCGCCTGTTCTCCAGAGACTGCCGGCCCGTCCGCGTCGAGCACGACGCTGGTTCCCTCGGCGTGGCCGGACAGCAGGTTGGTGCCCATCAGGTCGGCGACGTACGGCGTCCTCGGTGTAGAGGTGACATCGCGCAGCGTCCCTGCCTGGGTGATCCGACCCTCCTCGATCACGATGACCCGGTCAGCGAGAGCGAGCGCGTCGAGCGTGTCGTGGGTGACGAGCACGCTCGCACCGCCGAACTCGCCGAGGTGTGAGCGCAGCTCACGACGCAACGACGTGCGCGTCGTCACGTCGAGCGCGGCGAGCGGTTCGTCGAGGAGCAGCAGCGAGGGTTCAGTGACGAGCGCGCGGGCAAGCGCCGCACGTTGGGCCTGGCCACCCGACACCGCAGCGGGCCGGGACTCCGCGAGCTCACCGATCCCGACCCGATCCAACCAATCGACGGCCCGACGGCGGGCATCGTCGCGGCCGGCGCCCTTGGCCCGCAGCCCGAACGCCACGTTCTCGGTGAGGTCGAGGTGCGGGAACAGCAGGTGGTCCTGGAACACCATCCCGACCCGACGGTGCTCCGGCAGCACGAAGGTGGCGGCCACCGGGACGTCGACGACGACTCCACCGATCA
>CAYSCB010000275.1:0-4480 GCA_964429335.1 uncultured Aquihabitans sp. | reverse complement strand
GCTCAGTCGTCACAGGGACACCATGACGGCCGGGATGCCGCTCGAGGAGTCGCTCGGCCGGACCAACGCGACCGCCGGCAAGGCCGTCGTGATCGCGGGCGCCACAGTCGTCATCGCCATCCTCGGCCTGCAGTTCGCCGGCATCCCGTTCGTCGCGTCGCTCGGCTACTCCGCTGCCATCGTCGTCACCTTCGCGGTCGTGGTCGCGATCACGCTGCTGCCCGCACTCCTCGCCTTCGTCGGCCGGCGCGTGCTCCCCAGATCGGCACGCTCGGATCACATCGCGACCGTCGAGGCCGGCGAGACGGGTCATGCAGCGCCACCCACCACGCGGTGGGTGCAGTGGGCCTCCTGGGTCGCGCACCACCCGTGGCGCTCCGCCATCGCCGCAACGGCCGTCCTGCTCGTGGCAGCCATCCCCCTGTTCGACATGCAGCTCGGCCAGGCCGACGCGGGAACTCAACCGGCCGAGACCACGCAACGACGCGCCTACGACCTGCTCGCGGCCGGGTACGGACCGGGCTTCAACGGACCGCTGCTCCTCGTCGTCGACCTCGGCCACGCATCGGGACCCCAGGTGGTGACGCAGATCCGCGACGCGGTCGCGGCCGACCCCGGGGTGCGGTTCGTGTCCCCTCCGACGGTGAACCCCGCGAAGGACACGGTGGTCCTCACCGCCGTACCGAAGAGCAAGCCGCAGGCACGAGCCACCAACGACCTCGTCCACCGTCTCCGAGCGACGACCCTGCCGGCGGCCGTCGGCGACAGCGGCGCCAAGGTCCTCGTCGGTGGGCCGACGGCGTCGTTCATCGACCAGTCCGACCGCATCGCAGAGCGACTCCCCCGCTTCATCGCCGCCGTGGTCGCAATGTCGTTCCTGCTGCTGATGGTCGTGTTCCGGTCGATCCTCGTCCCGCTCAAGGCAGCTCTGTTGAACCTCCTGTCGATCGGGGCCGCGTACGGGGTCGTGGTCGCAGTGTTCCAGTGGGGATGGGGCCGCTCCCTCATCGGCCTCGACGAGGCTGTCCCCATCGCGTCGTTCGTCCCGATGATGATGTTCGCGATCCTGTTCGGGCTGTCGATGGACTACGAGGTGTTCATCCTCTCCCGCATCCGGGAGGAGCACCTGGCCGGTCGCTCGAACATCGACAGCGTCGTGACCGGTCTCGGTGCCACCGCCAAGGTCATCACCGCAGCGGCGCTCATCATGGTCAGCGTGTTCATCGGGTTCGTCATGAGCCCCGAACCGATCGTCAAGATGATGGGGATCGGTCTCGCGACGGCGGTGGCGGTGGATGCGACCGTCGTGCGGATGGTGCTGCTTCCCGCCTCCATGGCGCTGGTCGGCGAGCCGAACTGGTGGCTGCCCCGCTGGCTCGACCGCCTCATCCCCCACGTCGACGTGGAGGGATGAGTCGTCGAGCGCCTCGACCTCTGCTGAGCGCCCGATGGACGAGGGAGGGGCCGGCGATGAGATCGCCCGGTCCCTCGGTCTCGGTCCGCTAACCGCTGGAGCGGTCACTTCTTCTTGGACTTCTTCGCCTTCTTCTTGGACTTCTTCTTGTCGTCCTTCTTGGACTTCTTCTTCGCCATCTGCCGGATCACCTCCTCGGTTCAGCTGTTCGATTGCTGTAGCGAGCGTGGATCGTCAGGCGTTCAGGATCTTCGCCTTCTCGGCGGCGAACTCCTCATCGGTGAGGATCCCCTGCTGGCGGAGGTCGCCGAGCCTCTGCAGCTGCTCGATCGGATCGGCAGGAGCTGGTGCAGCAACCGACGCGGCCTGCGGAGCCACCTGCTGCTGGTACGCCTGTTCGCGGCTGGCGTAGATCTTGGCGTCACGGTCAGCGAACTTCTCGGCCTGACGTCGCTGCACGCGACCGTTGACAGCGGACGCGGTGCCGGCGATCGCCGCCGTCCGCGCCACGCCCCTGAGCAGTCCTGGCACGTCATCTCCTCCTGTCAGTCCAGCGCGTCGAGCGCTTCGTTCAACACGTCCGCGGGGATCCGCGCACTCGCGATCACCTCAGCACCGGCAGCACGTGCGGCCGTGACGAACGGACGGGCCCATGCGTTCTCGTAGACGAGCACGGCGGCGGTCGTCCCCGGTTCCAGGATCGAGCCCGCGTCGTCGAGGTCGGGGGCTCCGATGAGCCCGGACCGGGCTCCGGCGAACACACGGAGCTCGCCGTCGATCGCGTCGAGCTCGACGCCGCGGACGACGCCGCTCGCGTCCTTCTCGACGATCATCAGGTCGAGCACCGTCACCGTCGCGGACTCGACGAGATCGAGCAACGCCGCAGCGATCGATCCGTCCCGATTCCCGGTCGGAAGCTGCAACACCAGGTAGTCGACCGGACCGGCCGCCTCATCCAGGTCTGGCATGTGGAGATCTCCTTCGTCCCTCTCGCGCCCCAGGTGGTACGCGCTCAGGGATCGTAACCGCGTCAGCGCTGATGTACACGCACGCGTACGACGTAGTGGAGCATCATGTAGACACCTGATCATATTCCTTCGGTCTCCGTCGCAACCGACGGCGCCTTCCCTAGGAGGAACCAACATGACACCACGACAGCACCTGGAACCTGTGCGCACGATGGCGTCAGGGACTCCACCTCGCCGTTCGCTCACCGTCATCGCCGTCGGGCTGGCCGCCCTCTGCGCGGTGGTCGCGTTCGCGTGTTCGCAGACGACCGACGTCGAGCGAGCCGAACGCAACGTCAAGAACAAGCAGGAAGCGGTCAACAAGGCGCAATCGGCGTACGACACGTCCGTTCCGCGTTCTGTACCCAAGCCACGCGATACGTGAGTGCGCTCGATCGCTACGGGAAGCTGTTCACCGACGCGACCGCCACCGTCGGCGACGTGCAGACGCTCGGCGCGGATCTCGAACGTCCCCAGGGCGAGGCGTTGTCCGCGGCCAACTCGGCGATCGACGCGCACGCGGCGCTCGTCACGGCCAAGGCAGAGCTCGATTCGGCGACGAAGGACCTCGATGCGGTCAAATCCGGCGTGAGCACGACGAAGCCAGCTCCGACGACGTCGACCACGACCACCTTGCTGCCTGCCGCCACCGTGGACGCCGTGCGCAGCGCCGAGACAGCGATGTCCACAGCGTTCAACGGAGTCACCGACCAGACCCCGCTCGTCCAGGCGGGTCAGCAGGTCAACTCCGCAGCGTTCGCGCTCGAGATCGCGTGGCTGCGGGTGCTCGCCCAGGCCGGGTGCCTGACCGACGAACAGCAGATCAACGGACAACAGGGCGTCGCGCAGTACACGGCAGCGGTGCAATCTGCGCTCAAGGTCACGGGTCACTACGCCGGACCCGTCGACGGGATCTACGGCCCCTCGACCACCGACGCCGTCGCGAGGTTCCAGTCGCAGAACGGACTGCCGGCGACCGGCTACGTCGACCGGGCGACAGCCTCCGCGCTGCAGTCGGCGCTCGAGCAGCGGGGAGGAACCGCCGCCGCCCAGGCGATCGCTCAGACCGCTGCGTTGCAGACCGTCCTGCACCTCGCGGGCTACTGGGCAGGTCCGATCGACGGGCAGTGGACCGAAGCGCTCACGAACGCCTTGAAGTCCTTCCAGACCTCGCTCGGAATCCCGGCGACCGGCACGGTCGACGTCCCGACCATGGAGGCAGCGCGCTCCGCGATCGCAGAGGCCAAGCGACCTGCCGGGACCACGACCACCTCGGGTGCGCCGTCGAGCACGACGAACACGACGAACACGACGAACACGTCCGGCCCGACGACATCGACCTCGCACCCCTGATCGTCACGCAGGATCACGGGGATCCAGGCTCAGCCGGTCCCCGGGCGACCGGCGATGATCCGGATGAGGGAGGACAGCGCCGCGGAGGCGTGCACCGGCGCGTCGGACGATGGCGAAGCGCCCGGGTGCGCCTGGGCGATCCGCACCCGCAGCGCCCGGGGTCGGGACCGGAAGACCAGCGGCGGGTCCATGACGAGGGCCTCGCCGTCGACGCCGACGGGCACCGGCACGTCCGAGTCGACCGTGAACTCGTCCGCGCTCCAACGCTGCAGCCGGGTCCCGACCGACGCGACGCCGAGCACTCCCCCATCCATCCGCGGTCGGGTGCCCGAGCCGACGAGCGTGCCCAACCGATACGGGTTGTTCGAGATCAACAGCACCGCGGCGGGCGGACCGGGGCGGCCGTCGGCGCCGGCCCAACGGAGCTCGCCACCGGCGTCGCCGCCACCATCACGCCCTTTGCCGAAGGCCTCGGGGACCGTATCGAGCAGCGTCGAGGCCTTGGCGCCTCGGTAGGTCTCGCGCTGCACCGCCTCGGCGTAGACGCCCAGCGATGCGTTGTTGACGAACACGCGACCGTTGACCTCCGCCAGGTCCACGACGCGTTCTCCGCCGTCGACGAACGCGTCCAGCGCACCGACCACGTCGTCACGGTCGACGCCGAGGTCGAGCGCGAAGTGGTTGCGCGTGCCCGCCGGGATGCACG
>CAYSCB010000274.1:0-4508 GCA_964429335.1 uncultured Aquihabitans sp. | reverse complement strand
CGGCGCGACTTGATGATCGCCCGACCCGAACGTGTCGACATGCGATGGCGGAAGCCGTGTTTGCGGGCACGACGCCGTGTGTTGGGCTGATAGGTACGCTTCACCGTGACTCCACGAGACTCTGCGATCGACCGGACCGATGCACCAGCGGAACGCCGGATGGACGAGTCCGAGACCGTCGCCGGGCGTACTGGACGTTGCCACCGGCGGGGATCCGATCGGCGGCAGGCGGGCAGCTGACCGCACCACGCTAGATGCTGCGACTCTCCCGTGCCAACCGGCAGTGTCGATTCGCTGCTCCGAACCAGTTGCACCGACAACTCGGATGGACCCGGTTGCAGCCCGGCGACCCCCGTGGCTACGGTCCATCGGTCCCCGTCATCGCCGGGGCGAGGGCGACCGGGGTGCCGAACCGACGTCTCGATACCCACTCGTCCACAGTTGTGGATGCCCTGTGGACAACCACCACGTTCCGCACCGGAGCCTCCGGACAGCGGGTCGGCAGCGAAGGAGGAGCGGCCGGGTGACGGCTGAGGGAACCCAGGTCTGGGAACGCACCGCCGAGGTCCTGATCGGTCAGGTCAGCGACGCCGTGTGGTCATCGACGTTCCAGGACGTCCACGTCGACGAGCTCCGTGACGACATCCTCACCCTCGCCGTACCGAGCCAGCTCGTCCGTCAACGCATCGAGCAGCGCTACTTCTCCCTCCTCGAGGGTGCCCTGAATGACGCCGGCTATCCCGATATCCGGCTCATCCTCGAAGTCGACATCGACGAGTTCCGTCCCGATCCCGATCGCCTCGATCCCGACCGCCTCGTGACCGTGGATCTCACCGGTGGCGAACCGACGACGGTGCACGTGGAGTCCTCACCGACATCGACGGGTGGAGCGACCGAGGCAACTCCCTCGACCGGGCCTCGTCGCTACACCTTCGACTCCTTCGTCATCGGTCCGTCCAACCGCTTCGCCCACGCCGCCGCCCTGTCCGTCGCAGAGACCCCCGCCAGGAGCTACAACCCGCTGTTCGTCTACGGCAGCGCCGGACTGGGCAAGACGCATCTCCTCCAGGCGATCGCCCAGTACGTCAGGGACAACTACCCGAACCACCGTGTCCGCTACATCTCCACCGAGACCCTGCTCAACGAGTTCGTCGACGCCATCCGCAAGAACGAACAGCCCGACTTCAAGCGCCGCTACCGCGAGATCGACGTGCTCCTCGTCGACGACATCCAGTTCATGGAGGGCAAGGAGCAGCTCCAGGAGGAGTTCTTCCACACGTTCAACACCCTCTACGAGGCCCAGAGCCAGATCGTCCTGTCGTCGGACCGTCCACCGGACAACATCGCCACCCTCGAGGACCGACTCCGCAGCCGGTTCAAGTCGGGCCTGATCACCGACATCCAACCGCCCGACTTCGAGACACGACTCGCCATCCTCCAGAAGAAGAGGGAGCAGTCCGCAACGGCCGTCCCGGCGGATGTGCTCAGCTACATCGCCGAGCACATCACCTACAACATCCGCGAGCTCGAAGGAGCCCTCATCAGGGTGAGCGCGTTCGCCACGCTGAACCAGACCGAGCTCACCGTGCAGCTCGCGTCGGAGATCCTCGCCGACACGATCCAGTCGACGAAACCACGGCAGATCACACCGGAGCTGATCATCGTGCAGACCGCCGAGATGTTCGGCCTCGAGGTCGACCAGCTCAAGAGCCGTAGCCGTACCCGGAACCTCGTCAACGCCCGTCAGATCGCCATGTACGTGTGCCGCGAACTGACCGACCTGTCGTACCCGCAGATCGGCCGCGAGTTCGGCGGTCGGGATCACACCACCGTCATCCACGCCTACGAGAAGGTCGCTTCGCTGATGAACGAGAAGCTCGAGACCTACTCCGACGTCACAGCGCTCATCCAGTCGCTGCTCTCCGAACGCTGAACGACCCTGCACCCTGAACGACCCTGCACCCTGAACGACCCTGCACCCTGAACGACCCGTGCACGCGCAACGGTGCTGCGGGAGGTGGATCGCGACGGGGATGGGAGCGGGATCGCGATGTGGGTAGGGGGACCGCTCGATGCTCCTCTGCACAGACATGGTTGGAATTCCATCCATGTCACGGGGACGACATGGATGACCTGTGGACTGCAGAACCGCTCACCACGGGGCCTGCGCTAGGTTTCCCACAATCCACAGGACCAACTACTACTCCCACTGGTTGATCAACGAAATCCGCACCAGCAGTGGGGAAAGCGAGTCACGGTGAAGTTCCGCTGCGAGCGCGACGTCCTCGTCGACGCGTTGAGCACGGCCGGTCGGGCAGCGACGAGTCGCGCTGCACTTCCGGTGCTGTCAGGCCTGCGGCTGTCCCTGGCGGGGGATCGACTGCGCATCACCGGCAGCGACCTCGATCTCACGATCACGCGGGAGTTGCAGGTGGCCGGGGTCGACGACGGTGTCGCCGTGCTGCCGGCGAAGCTGGTCGTCGACATCGTTCGGAACCTCGAACCCGGTGGTGTGGAGATCGACACATCGGGAGATCGGCCGAGCATCCGAGGGGGTCGCTCGACCTTCACGTTGATCACCATCCCGGCCGACGAATACCCGAACCCGCACGAGCCCGACGGCGACTCCGTGACGCTGCAGTCCGGTCACCTCGCGGAGGGGCTCCGCCAGGTCGTCGGTGCTGCGTCGAGCGACGAGTCCCGACCGATCCTGACCGGTGTCCTCCTGGCGGCCGAGGACGGTGGGCTGCGGCTCGTGTCCACCGACTCCTATCGTCTCGCCTACCGGGATCTCCCTGGGACATCGTTGCTCGAACAGGGCCAGCAGGTGCTCGTACCGTCCCGTTCGCTGCAGGAGCTGACCCGGTCGCTCGGCGATTCCGACGAGGTGACCCTCGTCCTGTCCGATCAGCTCGTCAGCTTCACCGTCGGTGATCTCCACCTGACGACGCGGCTCATCAAGGGCGACTTCCCCGACTACCGGAAGCTGATCCCGACCGACATGCCGAACGCCCTGGTCGTCGAGCGACAGATGTTGCAGGACGCGATCCGTCGCGTCCGGCTCATGGCGAAGGAGAACAGCCCGATCCGACTGACCATGGCCCAGGACGGGCTGGAGCTGCGTGCCATCACCCCCGATGTCGGCGAGGCGATCGAAGAGCTCGACGCGAAGTACGACGGGTCCGACCTCACGGTCGCGTTCAATCCGGAGTACCTCATGGAGGGCCTCGAGGTGATCGACGGCGACGAGGTCGTCCTGCAGACCCGTGACGGCCAGCGTCCGGCGGTGCTGCGTGCGATCGGTGACGACGAGTTCCTGTACCTGTTGATGCCCGTCCGGGTGTCCTGATCGTCCTCGACGTCCGTCGTCGGACCGGGCCGTGCGGTGTGGCTGCGACAGCTCTGGCTGACTGACTTCCGGTCGTACCCGACAGCGGATGTCGAGCTGCCGGAGGGTCTCACGGCCGTGCTCGGGTCGAACGGTCAGGGCAAGTCCAACCTGTTGGAGGCGATCGGCTACCTGATCATGCTCCGTTCGTTCCGGGGAGCCGCCGGCGACACCATGGTCCGGGTCGGAGCGGACCGGGCGTTCGTGCGAGGTGAGCTGTCGACGCTGGAGCGGCCCCACCTGATCGAGGTCGAGCTGTCGAGGACCGGCCGGAACCGTGTGCTGGTCGACCGGCAGCGCCTGGTCCGTCACCGGGATCTCGTGACGATCGCACGGTGCACGGTGTTCGCTCCCGACGACCTCGAGCTCGTGAAGGGCGGACCGGCGCTGCGTCGCGGCTTCCTCGACGACCTGCTGGTCTTGCTGCACCCTCGCCACGACGTCGTGCGTTCCGATTGGGAGCGATCGCTGAAGCAGCGCAACGCGCTGCTCAAGCAGGTCCACGGTCGACCGGACGATTCGGCGTTGGTGACCCTCGACGTGTGGGACCAGAAGCTCGCAACGGCTGGTGAGGAACTGGTGCGCATCCGACGCGAGCTCACCGATCGGATCGCGCCGGCGGTCGTCGAGGCCTACCGGGACGTCGCCGGCGAGGAGGTCGAGCTCGGTCTGCGGTACGTCTCGCCGTGGCGGCGTCCGGAGGACGGCGACCGGAGTCTCGCTGATGTGCTGGCGGCGTCGCGTTCCGAGGAGTTGCGTCGCGGCCTGTCGCTGTACGGGCCGCATCGTGACGAGCTGCAGATCGACCTACGTGGCCTTCCTGCACGGACCCACGCCTCGCAGGGCGAGCAGCGCTCGCTCGCTCTCGCGCTCCGGCTCGCATCGCATCGGGTCTTGACCGAGATCGACGGGAGCCCTCCACTGCTGCTGCTCGACGATGTCTTCTCCGGGCTGGACGCCGGTCGCCGCGCGGCGTTGCTGCGAGCGTTGCCGGGCGGACAGGCGCTGCTGGCAGCGGCGGTCCACCTTCCCGCCGGCGTCGTGGCGGACCTGGGCCTCGGTGTGGGATCCGGGTCCGTGAGGCCCCGGCGGTGAGCGCCGGAGGCGGGGCCCGTCGCCG
>CAYSCB010000273.1:0-4527 GCA_964429335.1 uncultured Aquihabitans sp. | reverse complement strand
GCGGCCGCGACGAGGCCGCGGGCGACGTGCTGGTCGTCGTTCGTCGCCTCCGCCACGGTGTTGACCGGCGCGACGCAGGTGTCCGCGGCTGCGAGCTCGGTGACCCACTCGTCACGGGTCCGGGTCTGGAACACCGCTGCGAGATCCGAGCGGATCTCGTCCTGTACATCGTCGTCGGTCTGCGATCCGATGTGGCGTTCGAGGCCGATGATGCGGCACAGGTTCGCCCAGAACTGCGGCTCGATCGCCCCCACCGAGATGTGGTGGCCGTCAGCGCACGTGTAGATCTCGTAGCAGGCGTACCGTCCGGTGAGGATGTAGTGGCCGGGCCCGGGTTCGACACCGGTCGCGAGGTACTCGTCCGCGTACAGCGACATGAGGGCGAACGCACCGTCGGCGATCGACACGTCGAGGTGCTCGCCGACGCCGGTGCGCTCCCGTCGCAGCAGCGCCGCCATCACCGACATGGCTGCCTGCATGCCACCGGCCGCGATGTCGGCGACCGTCGCGCCGGGCAGGGCAGGTCGACCGTCGACCCGGCGTCCGCTGCAGTCGAGGAACCCGGAGGTCGCCAGGTAGTTGACGTCGTGGCCGGCCCAGCGGCTGCGTGGTCCGCTCTGGCCGAACCCGCTCGTGGAGCAGTACACGATCCGCGGGTTGCGGTCGTTCACCGCAGCGAAGCCGACGCCGAGCTTGTCGACCACGCCGGGCCGGAAGCTCTCGATGATGACGTCCGCTCCGTCGGCCAGGGTGAGGAAGGCGCCGCGACCGTCGTCCGACTTGAGGTCGAACAGCGCGCGGGTCATGCCCCGGTTGCCGGAGTAGGCGTAGTAGGGCGGCGTGATCTGCACCGCTCCGGCGCGCGGCACCGCACCGACCTTCGTCACCGACGCGCCGTAGTCGGCGAGGATGCGCGACGCTCGTGCGCCCGGGCCCACGGAGGCCAGGTCGAGCACGCGCACGCCGTCGAGCGCGGCGGTGCTCACGTCGGCGGGGACGGGACGGCGGACACGTGGATCGTGCTCAGAAGTTCTTCGGGAGGCCCAGGCCACGGCGGGCGATGATGTTCTTCTGGATCTCCGAGGCGCCGCCGCCGATCGTGTCGATCACGGTGTAGCGGTACGTCGACTCGGCCCGTCCGGCCATCGGGGCGTCCTCGGTGCGGACCCGCAGCTGTGTGCCCGGACCGCCGATGTCCATCGACGCTGACGCGAGGCGCTTGGACAGCTCGGTCGCGAACAGCTTGTACTCCGATGCCACGACCGTCGGCGGCTGGAACGGCGTGCCCTCCCGGGCGGCGTGTTCGACCTTGACCGCCTCCGCCACGAACTTGAGGCCCATCACCCTGGCGACCTCGGCCTCGGTGTGGAGGTTGGCCATGCGGGAGCGCACGACCGGATCATTCGCGAGCGGCTCGCCGTCACGCTCGGTGGTGCGCACGTAGTCGGTCAGCACGTCGAGGCGCTGGCGGATCGGCGCATAGGTGAACATCGTGAAGCGCTCGAGGTCGAGCGCCTGGCTGATGTAGCGGAACCCGTGGTTGACCTCGCCGACGACGTACTCGTCGGGGACGAACACGTCGTCGAGCCACACCTCGTTGGTGCGCTCGTCGCCCATGGTCCAGATCCCGTTGATCGTGATGCCGGGGTCGTCCATCGGGATGAGCATCAGCGTGATGCCCATGTGCTTGTTGTCCGGGTCGGTGCGGACGCCGCACCAGTACCACTCGGCGAAGTGCGCCGAGGTCGTCCAGGTCTTCTGGCCGTTGAGCAGCCAGCCCGACACGCCTTCGTCGTTGACGTGCTTGACGCCCTTCAGCCGCATGGACGCGGCGTCGGAGCCGGCGTTCGGTTCGGAGTAGCCGACGGCGAACTCGACGTCGTTCTCGAGGATCATCGGCAGGAACTTCGCCTTCAGGAAGTCCGAGCCGTGGGCGATGATCGTCTTGCCGATGATGCCGACGCCCTTGCCGATCTGCGGGCCGCCCCGACCTGCGAGCTCCTCGTTGAGGATGTACTCGTAGACGCCCTCGCCCTCGGAGCCGCCGTACTCCTTCGGCCAGGTCATGCCGAGCCAGCCCTGGTGGCCGATCTCCTTCATGAACGCCCGACGCTTGGGCGTGTCGACGATCTGCGCCATGTTCTCGCGGGTGACGTCGAAGATGTCCGGGTCGTCGTGGGCGTCGCAGAACGCCTTGACCTCGGCGGCGTACGCCTGCTGCTCGGGGGAGAACTCGAAGTCCATGGGCGCCTGACCTTGTCTGTGTGGACGGAGTGGTGTGCGGACGGAGTGGTGTTCGGGCGGAGTGCTGTGCGGCCCGAATCTGACGGGTCGTCAGATTCTACGGAGCACCCGCGACGGCCGCCACCCCGACGACGACGGCGGGCTCCACGGGATCCTGAGATCCGACGGGGGAGTGCCGCTTCGCTGCGGTGTTCGGCGGCTACCGTCTTGTTCCGGACCGCAGCGACGGAACGACCCGCGTCGTGGTACCGCACCTTTCGTGACCGATCGGACCCCCCGCTCCGCCGCCCGCTCCACCCAGCGCGAGACCTCCACGGCGGACGCGCCCCGGGTCGTCCGTCGCCGATCCAGGACCCCCGCCGGGCCGGAGCGACGGTGGCCTCGACGGCTGCTCATCGGTGCTCTGTCGGTCGTCGTGGCGGTGGCTCTCGTCGGCGTCGCCGGAGCGGTCTGGGGGCTGTGGTCGTTCAACCAGTTCGGTCGCGAGGACCTGAAGCTGTCGAGCGCGGAGGACAACCAGCCGCGCAACTACCTCGTCATCGGCTCCGACTCGCGTGCCGGGGTCGATCGCTCGGCCAAGGGCGCGGGCGTGATGACCGGCAGGGACACTCCCGGCGGCCAGCGTTCCGACAGCATCTCGATCATGCGGGTCGACCCCGGCCAGAAGCGGGTCGACATGTTGTCGATCCCGAGGGATCTGTGGGTTCCGATCGTCGGCACCGGTGGGGAGCAGCGGATCAACACGGCCTACGGGCACTCGACGCAGACGCTGATCGACACGATCCAGCAGGACTTCGGGATCCCGATCCACCACTTCGTGTCGGTCGACCTCGCCGGGTTCCAGAAGATCATCGATGCGATCGGCGGGGTCCCGATGTACTTCCCGAACCCCGTGCGCGATGCCAACTCGGGTCTGACCGTTCCCAGGAAGGGCTGTACGGTCCTCGACGGCTACATGGGTCTGGCGTTCGCCCGGTCACGGCACCTCGTGTGGAGCGACGGGGTGAAGTGGCACTCCGATCCGACCGGTGACCTGGGCCGCATGACGCGCCAGCAGCTGCTGGTCCGCACGGCGCTCGGCAAGGTCAAGGACCTGGGTCTGAACAACGTGGCGTCGATCAAGAAGCTCGTGGACGCCACCGTCGACAGCGTGACGCTCGACTCGGGGCTCGGCACCGGCGACATCATCGACCTCGGCAGGCGGTTCTCGGACTTCGACCCCGACCACCTCCAGACCCACAGCCTCCCGACCACCGCCCACACCACGTCCGGGGGTGCGGCGGTGCTGCTGCTCGACCGGCCGGCGGCGGAGCCGATCCTCGACATCTTCCGGGGACGTGCGACGTCGTCGACGACGATCACGACGACCACGGTGCCGCTGCCCGAACCCGGCGACGTCACCGTCGATGTGGTGAACGCGACCACCAAGCAGGGCGAGGCGCGGCGCGTCAGCTACGTGCTGAGCGACGGCGGGTTCGGTACCGGCACGGTGGCGTCCTCGCCCGAGCGGGTCGATCGGAGCGTCGTGCGCTACCCGAAGGGCGCCCGCCAGATGGGCGAGCTGGTGATCCGCTGGATGGACCCCGCCCCGGACCTCGAGGAGGACCCGTCGCTGCCGCCGTCACGTGTCTCGGTGACGATCGGCGCGGACTTCGCCCACGTGTCCGAGCCGTCGACGACCGAGGCTCCGAGCGTTCCGTCCTCATCTGCGCCGAGCGGTGACGGCGCCGTCCCCGACGGATCTGCTCCGGCGACGACGACGACCACGGAACCGGGATGGACACCGGGTGCTGCACCGCACGGGGTGCGCTGCAGCTGAGCGGTCGGGATCCCTGCTGGAGCGCCTGGACGGGCCCCCACGCGGAAATGGGAACCATCCTCATTCAGGGGGTAGGGTCGGGACATGCTCGATCGGACCCACGGCCTCGCTGGCGTCCTGGTCGGGCTCCTGATGGTGTCGCTCGTCGCGTGCTCGGGGGCGCAGGCGCCGTCGAGCACGCCGGTCGGGGACTGCCCGGTGGGTCCCGTCGAGGTGGTGGTGAGCATCGCCCAGTGGAGCGACATCGTTCGCCGCCTCGGCGGCGACTGCGCACGCGTCACCACGATCGTCGGCTCGTCGGTGTCGGACCCCCACGAGTTCGAACCCACACCGTCGGACATCGCCGGCTTCTCGAACGCCCGGATCGTGGTGCTCAACGGCCTCGGCTACGACGAGTGGGCCCGACGGGCGGTCGGCCTCACCGGTGGCCGCCCGACGATCGTCGACGCGGGCGAGATCTCGGG
>CAYSCB010000272.1:0-4539 GCA_964429335.1 uncultured Aquihabitans sp. | reverse complement strand
CTCGCGTACTTCTCGGTCGGCATGTAGCCGGTCTCCTCGAGCAGCGGGAGGTAGATCGTCGACTCCACGTCGCACATGCAGCCTGGATATCGGTTCCAGTACCACGTGCCTCCGAAGTCGGCTGCCTTCTCCAGCATCCGGAAGCTCGTGATGCCGCGCTTGGTCAGGTTGATGCCGGCGAGCATGCCGGCGAAGCCGCCGCCGAGCACGACGACGTCGACCTCTTCGGTCACGGGGTCTCGGGTGAAGTCGGGGTCCGCCCACGGATCCCGGTCCATGTGGTGCTCACGCAACGATTCGTACTGCGCGACGCCTTCGTCTCGGAGCCGCTTCGCCCGCTCCACCTCGTAGCGGGCCTTCGACGCGTCGATCTGCGACAGGTCGGGGTCGTTCATCTGGATCCTTGTGGGGGAAGGGGGTCGACGGACCCCTTCATGATCCCACGAGTCCTGACGCGCCGTCAGATCAGGGGAGGCCTTGCCCGTGCGGGGGAGATCCCGCTCGAGGGGAGCCACGTCGGGCGATCCAGGAGCGGCTCAGGCCTTGCGCAGGCGGGCGATGACGCCGTCGATGTCAGCCTGGAGCATCTCCCGTCGCACGAAGTGACCGCCCGGCAGCTCGTAGAACTCGTGCGGGATGCCGGCGTCGGTGAGGAGGCCGCGGAACTCCCGTTGGCCGGCGAGCACCGGCGTCTCGTTGATGTCGAGCGCCGTACCGGACACGAGGAAGATCCGCTTGCCCTCGTAGCTCGGCACCCGTTCGCACGGGTTGTCGGCGCTGACACGACCCTCGTCCCAGGGGACGCCGTAGACCGTCCCGCCGAGCAGCTCGACGGCTGCGGAGCTGGTGTTCGCCCACGTGACGACGAGTCCGTTGTCGCGTCGCAGGCTCGCCGGTCCCGAGTGGGCGCTCACGGACGCGAAGTGGCCCCAGTACTTGGCGGTGTACTTGAGCGCGCCGAAGCCACCCATCGAGAAGCCCGACACGGCCCGCCCCTCGTATTCGGCGTAGGTTCGGAAGTTGGCGTCGACCCAGGGGATGAGCTGGTTGATGTGGAACGTCTCCCAGTTGTGCGGACCGTTGTTGGCCGACACGGGGTTGCAGTACCAGCCGGCGGCGCCGCCATCGGGCATGACGACGATCAGCCGGCGCCCTGCGGTCAGGCCGCGGATGTCGTCCTCGAGGTCGAACTTCCGGAAGTCCTGGAGGCCGCCGTGCAACAGGTACAGGACGGGGTAGCGACGCCAGTTCGTCGAGTCGTAGTCGTCGGGGACCAGGACGTTGACCCCCGGCTCCCAGGAGATCTCCTTCGTCGCGAACCGGTAGTAGTGCATCCGACCGCCGAACACCGCCTGGTCGACGACCTTGAGGCCGAACTGGTCGTATCCCCCGGTGTCCGGCGGCACACCGCAACCGACCGCCGCGGCGGCGAACGCTGTCACGGCGCCCGCACCACCGAAGCGGAGGAGCTGCCGCCGTGACAGTCCGCCGAACTCACCCGACTGCACGTCACCCATGAACCGACCCCCTTGGCTCAGTCCGGTGAGGACCCCCCGACACCGGAACGGTGTACTGCAGTGTTTCTCATTGTGCGTGTCGCTGCAAGGGTCTCGGCAGGTTCCCGGCCTCTGGCCACCCCGTTCTGTTGTGCAGAACCAGAAGGATCCTTCTGGTTCTGCACAACAGAACGGGTCAGGCGACGGGGTGCACAACAGAACGGGTCAGGCGACGGGGTGCAGGGGTGGTTCGCCGCGGAGGACACGCAACAGATCCTCGGTCGCCCGCACACGCAGCTCGGTCACCGACGCGGTCGACGAGAAGGCGACGTGCGGGGTGAGGATGACGTCGACGCCTCCCGGTCCCTCCATCGCGTCGCGGAGGACGGTGGGGACCTCGGGTTCGTGCGGGAGCACGTCGAGCGCTGCTGCACCCGGACGACCGGCGTGCAGCCCGGCGACCAGGGCATCGATGTCGACGAGCGCACCGCGGGCGGTGTTCACGAGCAGCGAGCCTGGTCGCATCGACGCCAGCTCGGCGTCGCCGATCAACGCTGCGGCGCCGGGGACGGCCGGCACGTGCAGCGTGACGACGTCGCTGCGGGCGAGGAGCTCGTCGGCGGTGACGGACTCGACGCCGTCGGGCATCGTGACCGGGGAGCGGTTGTGGCCGACAACGGTGCATCCCAGCGAGACGAACTTCGTCGCGACCACGGATCCGATCGCACCGATGCCCCAGACGCCGACGGTCAGGTCGCGGACACGACGCAGTGCGAGAAGCCCGGGTCGCCACCTCCCGGCCCGTACGTCGCGGTCATAGGTGGTGATCCCGCGCGCCCACGCGTGGACGAGGCCGACGACGTGATCCGACACCTCCTCGACGCAGTAGTCGGGGACCCGTGTGACGGTGAGGCCGCGACGAGCGGCCTCGGCGAGGTCGATGTTGTCGATGCCGACGCCGAGACGGGTCGCGACCCGCAGCTTCGGCGCCGCGGCGAGCACTCCTGATGTCACCGGAGCCCAGCAGAAGAGGAGGCCGACGGGGTCCGCGTCGGCGACGGCGCGAGCGAGGGCCTCGGCGTCCGCGGGCTCCTGCAGGTCCACGAGGTCGTAGCCGGCGGCGTCGCAGAGGTCGCGCTCGATCTCCGCATCGTCCCAGCCGCGGTCGGTGAGCACGACGGTCGGACGCGTCACGGTCGTGTCCTCCGGGTCGGCTCCACCGGCCAGGGCGCCGCCGGCCAGGGCGCCGGCGGTTCGATCTCGGTGGCGGTGCTCCCCTCGGCGACGGCGTTGTCGAGCTCGCCCAGGCCGTCGATCGCGACCCGCACGCGGTCACCGATGCGCAGCCACCTCGGATCGGGCTGCTGCTGGGCGGCGCCGGGTGGTGTGCCGGTGCTGATCAGGTCGCCGGGCAGCAGCGTGAACACCGAGCTGAGCAGCGCGATCTGCTCCCAGCAGTCGGTGATCATGTCGGCGGTGTGGCCGTCCTGGACGAGCTCGTCGTTCACCCAGGTGCGGATGTGCAGGTCGGCCACGTCGCCGACCTCGTCGAGCGTGGTGATCCACGGACCGACGGGCGCAGTGCCGTCGAAGGACTTCCCGAGCGTGACCGTGGGAGAGCGCCGCTGCCAGTCCCGCGCTGAGACGTCGTTGCCGACCATGCAGCCGGCGACGACCTCGCTCGCCCGTTCGGCCGGCACGTTGCGACACCGGCGGCCGATGACGAGGACGAGCTCGCCCTCGTAGTCGAGCTGGTCGCTCGCGGGCGGTGCGAGGATCGGATCGTTCGGTCCGATCACACAGGTCGTCTGCTTGTTGAAGAACAGCGGGAACCCGGGGGGTGCCGATCCGGGATCAGCGTCGTGGCCCCGGAAGTTGAAGCCGATGCCCACGAAGCGCGGCGGTCGGGGCACCGGGGGGAGCAGGCGGACGGAGTCGAGGGGTGTCCGATCGTGGAGCGGTGCCGCCGAGGCGGTCGCGGCTGCGGCGTCCATGCCCGCGGGGCCCGCAGCGAGGATGGGGACCGGATCGTCGCCGAACGCTGGATCCGCAGCGGTGAGATCGACGAGGGTGTCGCCGTCGACGAGCGCGACGTGCGGACCGTCCGGTGTGGCGAAGCGGGCGAACCTCATCGGCGCAAGCCTCGCGCTCTGTTCGCTGGGGAGGAACCGTCGAGGGATTCCTCGATGCGCAGGAGCTCGTTCCACTTGGCGGTCCGCTCCCCGCGGGTGATCGAGCCGACCTTGACGCCGTGGGAACCCCAGCCGACCGCGAGGTGCGCCACCGTCGTGTCCTCCGTCTCGCCGGAGCGTGCCGACACGATCGTCTGCATCCCGTTGCGGTGCGCCGCGTCGAGCGCCGCACGCGCACGAGTGAGGGTGCCCGCCTGGTTCGGCTTGATCAGCACCGTGTTGGCTGCGCTGTCGGCAGCGGCCAGCTCCACACGCTCGGCGTCGGTGACGAGGTAGTCGTCGCCGACGACCTGGATGCGCTCACCGACCGCTGCGGTGAACGCGACCATCCCTTCTGGGTCGTCCTCGGCGACGGGGTCCTCGACCGACACGATCGGGTACCGGTCGACCCATGACACCAGCAGGTCCACGAGTCCGACGGTGTCGAGCTCGCGGTCCTCCCGGGCTAGGTGGTAGCGCCCACCCTTGCCGAACTGGCTGGCGGCGATGTCGAGAGCGATGCCGACCTGTTAGACGGGTTCCAGCCCAGCGGCCTCGATCGCAGCGGTGAGCGCGTCGAGGGCCTGCTGGTTGGTGGCGAACGCCGGCCACCATCCGCCTTCGTCGGCAACGCCGGTGCGCAGGCCCCGGTCCTCCATCCATCGACCCGCAGCGAGGTGGATCTCCGCGGTCCAGTCGAGTGCTTCGGCGAAGCTCGACGCGCCGACGGGCACGACCATGAGGTCCTGGATGTCGATGCGGCGGTGCGCGTGGGCGCCGCCGCCGAAGATCTGGATCTCGGGCATCGGCATGGCTGTCGGACCTTCGTCGTTCGACAGGACGGCCCACAACGGTCGACCGACGGTGTCCGC
>CAYSCB010000271.1:0-4560 GCA_964429335.1 uncultured Aquihabitans sp. | reverse complement strand
CTCGACGCGCTCAGCGCCGCTGGCGCCAAGGCGACGTTCTTCATGATGGGCCACAACATCGACCGCCACCGCGACCTCGCGCGACGGGTGCGTGACGAGGGCCACGACATCGGCAACCACACGTGGTCCCACCAGGACCTCGCGTTCCAGGACCCTGCCAGCGCACGCAACGAGATCCTCGACGGCAAGCGTGCGATCGAGGAGATCCTCGGCGTCGACACGACCTACTTCCGCCCACCCCGGGGTGAGGTCTCCGGCGCCGTCACGAGGATCCTCGCCGAGGAGAACTACGACACGTTCCTGTGGTCGGTGTCGCGCAACGTGTCCGGCATCGGCACCCCGGAGCAGGTGGCGGCCCACATCCTCGAACGGCTGCGCCCCGGAGCGATCATCGACATGCACGACTCGATCGGCCGCGGCAACTTCCTGCCGCCCGAGGACCGGACGAGGAAGCTTCTCACCGCCAGCCGCGACGTCGACGTGGCGGCGGTGCCGGCGATCCTGAAGGGTGGCATGGCCGCGGGGCTGAGGTTCGTCACGATGACCGAGCTGCTCGCCGCTGCGGAGGACCCCGGCGCCGTCACACCTTCGACGCCCCCGGACGAGAACCTCCCACCCGGACCCACCACCCAGGTGCCACGCGAGGTCGCGTCCTGACCGGTGACCCGACGCCGGCTCAACGTCGGTTGTCGTCGTCTCCGAAGACCCGGGCGGCCAGGGTCTCGTCCGCGTAGACGACCTGGTCGCGGCCCAACTCCTTGGCGCGCATCAGCCCCGCATCCGCGACGCGGAGGATCGCCTCGGCGCTGCGTCCGACCGACGAGTGGGTGATCCCGAACGAGCACGTGAAGTCGGGGACCGACGACACCGCAAGCGCCTGAGTCAGCCCGTCGCGGACCCGTTCGATCGCCTCGATCGAGGTGGTCACCGACATGTTCGGGTAGACGAGCACGAACTCCTCGCCACCCAGGCGGGCGATCACGTCGTTGCCCCGGACCTTGTCGCGCAGCACCTGCGCGAACAGCTGCAGCGCGCGGTCACCGGTCTCGTGTCCATAGGAGTCGTTGAGGTTCTTGAAGTGGTCGAGGTCCGCGAGCACGAGGACGAAGGGTGTCGAGCCCTCGATGAGGGTCGCGAGCTGGGACTCGAGCAGGCGACGGTTCGGCAGGCCGGTCAGCTTGTCGGTGGCGGCCTCGAGGCGCGAGCTCTCGAGCGCCCGCAGCGCACCGAGGCGGTTGCCGAGCTGGGTGGCGAGCGTGGCGAGCTGACCGACGAACCGGTCTCCGGGTGGTTGGCGATCAGGGGCGACGGTGTGCAGCACCCCGACCGGACGACCGGCGATGCTCACCGGCACGCACGCACCGGAGCACGGCCCGTAGGGACGGCCGCGCAGCTTCGGACAGGCGTTGATCGACTCCGAGCTGTCGAACACGACGGGCTGCGCGCGCCGCACCGCTACGCAGCCGCCGATCTCGTCGACCGGACAGCCGGGTGCCGGCCATGCCGGGTTCGACGCGACGATCGTGAGCTCGGTCGATCCGTGGGGCGCGAGCAGCAGCTCGACCGCCCGATCGGGCTCGATGATCGCGAGCGCCTGCTGGGCGACGCGGTGCGCGTCGGACTCGTCGTCGGCCAGGTCGAGTGCTTCGAAGATCATCGAGCTGCGTGCACCCCACTCAGCGTGCTGACGCAACCGTCGGACGTGGCCCTGCACGAATGCGTTGGCAGCGTCGAGCTCCTCTGCCAACGCGTCGAGATCCGAGGTTCCACGTCGTCCCGTCCGGGCATCGAGGTCGCCGGTGAGGACCGCCGAGGTCATCTGGCGGAGCGACGCGATCGGTTCATCGAGATCGCGTCGCAGCCGCGACCGCAGCATCCCGAGCAACACCGCCGCGACGGCACCCACGACCACCAGGACGACGGCCTCCACGACGAGCGCACGCCCCAGGCCCGAGCCGGAATCGATCGCCACGGCGCCGACCACGACAGCGAGCACCGCACCGACAGCGACGATGATCGCCGCGGTGAGCGACAAGGCGAACACCTTGCGCGACAGCGTCGGCCGTGACCGGATCTCGGAGGGCCGAGCGACCAGCTCCGCTCGTGGGAGGGGGCGATCCACCATGTGCACCGACGCGGCCGGTTCGTCCCGCGAGGACAGGTCCTCCTCCCCGGCGACGACGGCGCCAGGGGTCGGAGCGTCCTCGTGGGATGGGTCCTCCCGCGTCCTCGCAGCGTCCACCAACACGTCTCCCAGCGCACCCGGGATCAGATCGGCAGCGTCCGATCCGCTGTCGACGATCTGGGTGTCGGCCGACAGGGTACACACCCGGACCAGTCGGCCGACGGAGCGGAATCCCCAACCGAATGACGCCGACCGTGACGTTCAGGCCACTCTGCGTCGACAATCCTTGGGGAATCGTTCCCGATCCTGAACGTCCCCCTTGCGTTCAGCCCTGTGGAGCGCCTAATCATCATTGTCCTACACAGAGAAATTGTGCTGTTCATCTCCCGGGTAGCGTCCGCGCCGCCACCTCGGGTGAGGACGGTCGGGGGGTGGGCCGACGTCGACGGACGACCCGACCGGCACGACGTGCTTCGGCACACGCCGTCGACTCGAGACCAGGTCCGGAGGGCTAGATGATGTCCAGGTTGCTCAAGGCACGTGCGACTCGTGCCGGCGTGGCGGTGGCGCTCGTCGCCGCCGTGTTCGCCATCACCGCGGGCTCGCCCTCCCAGGCCGCCCCGCAGTCCAAGACCCTGACCGGCGCATGCGTCGGCGCCGACCAGGCCTCGGCGGATCTGCTGAAGGCGTTCGGCGGAACCCTCAGCATGCCGTTCACGGTCACCTCCGACGTCCCGGCGACCCTCGAGCCCGAGGCGGCGGACCAGCCGATCTCGTTCACCTGGGGTGTGACGATCGACGCCAAGACGACCGCGGCGGTCGCTGCGATCTCACCGAGCCTCATCGTCAAGAACGTGTCGCTCGACATCGGCATCACCGGCCCCACCGCGACCACCGAGGTCCAGGGTCGACCGGAACCGACCACGATCACGGTCACCGCAGGACAGCCGGCGACGCTCACCCAGGGGCCGTTCACCGGCACCCTGACCAAGATCGGCAAGGGCGGGATCATCAAGTACTCCGCCAAGAAGGTCGCGCTGACGATCTCGCTGACGATCCAGGGCAAGGCGACCGACGTCAACGTCGAGTGCACCGCTCCGGGAACCCTGGCGATCACCTCGATCAAGATCCCGGGCTCGCCGGACATCAAGCAGCCGATCGAGATCGAGGGAACGCCCAACTCGACCGTCGACGTCGACGTGCTCGGCCAGTACGTCACCGCCGGCACCGACGAGCACGGCACCGTGATGCCGGTGAAGCCCGAGACGCTGCGGGTGATCGACGGACCCGGCAAGGTCGTCGACGGCAAGGTGCAGGTCAGCACCGGTGACGCCGGCACCACCGCCTCGGTCACCTTCGAGGTGTGCTCGGGAGCGCTGCCGGGTACGAACGAGGTCCAGTCGCTGCAGATCGACCCGAGCGACAGCGCCATCAAGAAGAGCCTCGGACTCACCCTGAAGTTCGGCGACGAGGAGACCGACGTCATCTGGTCGGTCCCACCCGAGGTCGTCGCGGCCAACCCCGACAAGTTCCAGAAGCCGACCAACTGGGGAACCGGCGAACCCGGCGACGAATGGAACGCCGACATGCTCGGATGGATGCTCACGCCGTTCAAGCTGCCGGAGCCCGCGGCCATCCAGGCAGCACTCGAGGCGCTGCCGTCCATCGGCAAGGATGGCGTCAAGGTCACCCTTGCCGGCGAGGACAAGCCGGGTCTCTACAACATCGAGTTCCTCGGCAAGAACGCCGAGCGCGACGTGCCGGGGCTCACCATCGGCAACTACTACTCCGTGTTCCCCCAGGAGCACCTCCAGGCGATCCTCGACTGGGCCAAGGGCCTGATGGGTGGCGGCGAAGGCGGTGAAGGTGGCGGTGGTACTCCCCCGCCCGAGGTCCCGCCGTGGATGGCTGACCTCGACATCAACCAGATCATCGCTGCGCTGACCGGCATGTTCACCACGCCGCCGTCGGTCGCCACCGTCGTCGCCGGCGAGGAGCCGATCGGCATCTGCTCACAGGGCGTCATCGACGTCGCCGTCCCGGCACAGCCGACCGTCGTCGGTGGCATCCAGACCCCACCGCCTGGCTCGGCACCCCCGCCGATGGTGGGAGCAGAGCAGACCTTCGCCGGCTGATCGGCTGAACGACAGACCTCCCCGGGGCGGGGACGGAGGCCCTTCGGCCTCCGTCCCCGCCCCATCTCCGCGTTCGGAGCGAGTGCCGCTGATCATCCCGCAAGTGAAGTGTCACACCCCCTCGCGATGCTGGGACCATGTCGTGCGCAACGGTTCACCCATCGCCCGCCAGGGCCCCCGCCGTCCCGGTTCCCACTGCGGTGCGGGTGCACCGCCGCTCGGCCGCCCGGTGGGCGATCTCGAACGGCCGAGCTGCACACCGTGACCGGCTCGCTGCGCTCCTCTCGGCCCGGGCCGCCC
>CAYSCB010000270.1:0-4596 GCA_964429335.1 uncultured Aquihabitans sp. | reverse complement strand
ATCCGACGGGTCGGCCGAACTGCTCGCGGTCCTTGGCGTACTCCACCGACTGGGCCGCGGTCGCGGTCGCGCTGCCGGCGAGCTGCGACGCGAGCAGCACCGTCGCGCGCAGGGCGAGGTCGGCGGTGTCGATCGCCGACACCCGGGCGGCCGTGCCGTCGAGGTCGACGACGCCGAGCGGGACGAGCAGATCGAGCGACGGCTCCGCCGTGACCGCGACGGCATCGACGACGGCCATCCCCGCCGCGGGGTCGGTGCCGGCGACCAGGAACAGGTCCGCACCCCCGAAGTCGGTCACCCGGAACCGCCCGGTGACGGTGCTGCCCACTGCTGCGCCGACGTCCTCGGCCTCGGCGAGCGCCACCAGCAGGTCGCCCGCGAGGATCGCCGCGGCGAGCTCGGCGTCTCCACCGGTCGCGGCGAGGCGTGCGGCGAGCACGGTCGCGAGGAACGGCCCGGGGGTGGCGTGGGCGCCGAGCTCGGCGAACAGCAGCGCTTCCTCGACGAGGGTGTAGCCGACCCCGCCGAGGTGCTCGTCGAGTCCGAGGCCGAACCAGCCGAGATCGGCGCAACGTCGCCACAGGTCACGGTCCACGGCGCGGTCCGCGCCGTCGTGGGCGGCCAGGTCGTTCAGAGCGAACTGGCGGTCGAGCTGGGTCCGGACCGTCGCGACGATCTCGTCCTGTTCGGGTGTGGGCAGCAGGTCCATGGTCTCGTCCCTTCAGGCCCTCGGGAGCCCCAGCACCCGTTCGCCGACGATGTTGCGCTGGATGTCGGTGGTGCCGCCGCCGATCGTGTAGGCGAAGCTCTGCAGGTACGGACCGGTCCACACGTCGCCGTCGACCGGTGTGAGCCGCAGCGCGTCGGCGCCGATGATCTCGAGTGCCAGCTGGTAGACGCGCTGGTGCAGCTCGCCGTGGAAGAACCGGACCATCGAACCCTCCGCTCCGGGGACGCCGGTGCGGGCCGTGCGGCTGATCCCGGTGATCGTCATCGCCTTGAGGGCGTCGACCTCGGCCCGTGCCGTCGCGAGCCGGCGGGCGACCTCCTCGTCCGCGATGAGCGGGCGACCGCGACCGTCGGTGCGCTCGCGCGCTTCGGCGATCAGGCGCTCGACGGTGGAGGCGAGCTCGACCTGGTCGGCCATGAACGCGGTGCCGCGCTCGAAGCTCAACGTCGACATCGCGGTGCGCCAGCCGTTGTTCAGGCCGCCGACGACGTTGGTGAGCGGGATGCGGACCTCGTCGTAGAACACCTCGCAGAAGTCGGTGACGTGGCTCATCGTGCGGATCTCGCGGATCTCGATGCCGGGGGTGCGCATGTCGCACACGACCCAGCTGATCCCCTTGTGCTTGGGGGCGTCGGGATCGGTGCGCACCAACAGCTCCTGGAGGTCCGCGACGTGTGCGTAGCTGGTCCAGGTCTTCTGGCCGGTGACGACGAGCTCGTCGCCGTCGATGACGCCCCTGGTGGAGAGGCTGGCGAGGTCGCTGCCGGCGCCGGGTTCGGAGAACCCCTGGCACCAGACGACCTCGCCGCGGAGGATCGGCGGCAGGTAGGCGGCCTTCTGCCCGTCGGTGCCGCTGACGATGATCGTCGGGCCACCGTGGTTGTTGCCGACGAAGGTGCAGGAGTTGTTGAGGGTGAACGGAGGGTTGGCGCGGGCGAACTCCTCGTACCAGATCATCTGCTGGATGTCGGTCAGGCCGCGACCGCCGAACTCCTTCGGCCAGCTGATCCCCGCCCAACCACCGTCGTAGAGCGTGCGCTGCCACGCGAGGTCGAAGGCGCGCATCTCCTGGCCCTCCGGGGGTCGCTCCTCGCTGGGGAGGTGATCACGGAGCCAGGTGCGTGCCTCGTCGCGGAACGCGAGCTCATCCTCGGTGAGATCGAGGTTCATGGCGCCAGACGGTACCCGCGCATCTGACGACCCGTCAGATACGGTCAGCTGCTGACGTCGGTGATGGTGCAGGTCACGCGTTGGACCTCGTCGCCCGCCTTTCCGGTCACGCTCCACTTCGCTGGAGCGCCCGAACCGACGTCGACCATCGCCCTGCCGCCATCGACGCGCTTGTCCGTGGTCGTGTCCCGGAACTCGACGGTGAGCTTCACCGTCCCCTCTGCTCCGGAGAGGCGACCTGACGCCGTGAGTGCTCCGTCGGCATCGATGCGACAGACGTCGATCGTGGCCGTCGCGCCCGATCCTGAGCTGTTGCCGGCGACGAGGAAGGCGATGACGCCACCGGCGATGAGCAGCAGGATCACGAAGAAGGCCACGAGGAGCCCACGTCCCTTCGACTTCGCGTCGGCGGCCGGCGTCGGTGCTGTCGGAGGTGGAGCGACGTTGCCGGGTGCCATCATCCCGGGCGGGGCCGCGAAGGGCGGCGTCGGTGGCGCGCCCGGAGGTCCGGGTGCGTACGTGGGCGGGTACGGCGAGGGTGGAGCGCCGGGGGGTGGGTAGGGCGACGGTGCCGCGGGTCCCGGGAATGACGGTGGGACTGTCGGTGGTGGTGGCGCGGCCGGTGGCGTGGCGGGAGGTAGCGGCGCGGCGGGTGGCGCGGCGGGTGGAGGCGGCGCAGCAGGTGGCGTCGTCGGCGGTGGAGGCGGTGGAGCCGGCTGGTCGGGTCGTTCGTCGGTCATGTGCGCGGACACCTCCGGGGTCGCGGTGATGCTAACGAGGTGCCGGCCGATCGCGGTGGTCCCTGTCGAGGTTCAAGGTCGGGGTGGATCCGCGCGGAACACCGCGCCGAACGGCGTCGCACGGTGGTTCGCGAGCCGGGGATCGGTGTGCTCCATGTGCAGGCGCAGCAGCTGCTGCACGTACGGGAGCATCTCCCCCGCTCGATCGGGATCGGATGCGAGGTCCCACATCTCGGCGGGGTCGTCCTCAAGGTCGAAGAACAGCGGCGGCAGGCCGCCGGCGAACTGCACGTACTTGCGGGTCCGGTCGCGGATCACCGAGATCGCGCACTGGTCCTGGCGGATGCCCAACAGGTTCTCGACCGTGGTCGACGTCGGCATCCGGAAGTCGTACTCGGTGTGCACCGACTCCCTCCAGCGGAGCGGAGATTCCGTCCCGGTCAGCTCCGAGTCGAGGAACGGCCGCAACGACGCACCGTCGCAGAAGGGGGGAGGTTCACCGCCGCAGACGTCGATGATCGTCGGGAGGACGTCGACGTTCTCGGTGAAGGCGTCGATCGTCCGACCGGTGCTGCCGGTCATGTCCGGCCAGCGGATCATCAGGGGGATCCGGAAGCTCTGGTCGAAGAAGCCGAGCTTCTCGATGAGCCAGTGGTCGCCGAGCTGCTCGCCGTGGTCCGAGGTGACGATCACCAGCGTGTCCTCACGCTGGCCGAGCGCGTCGATCCCGTCGAGGAGGACGCCGAGCTGGTGGTCGACCTCGGCGATCATCCCGTAGTAGGTCGCGCGCAGCTGGTCCTGGTCGAGTCGGTCGCGTGGCGACGGGACGATCGCCAGTGCTGCGGCGAGGAACGGGTGGACCGCACCTTCGGTCGCCGGATCGGGGTGCCGCAGGGGTTCGGGCACCTCCGCCGGGTCGAACATGTCGTTGTACGGAGCCGGGACGACGTATGGCGGGTGTGGGCGGAGGTAGGACACGTGGGCGCACCACGGACGGCCGTTCCGGGCGTCGCCGTCGGTGTCGAGCGTTCGTTCGAGCCAGGCGAGCACCTCGCCGGTCAGGAACGCTGACTCGGTGTGCTCGGCGTCGTAGGCCGGTGGCGCCCAGCTCTCACCACGGCCGGGTGGCACCTCGATGTCGAGCTGCTTGTAGATGTCGAAGTAGTCGTCCGGGCCGGGGACCTCGAATCCCTCCTCGGCGAGCCATCCCAGCCATGCAGCGATGTAGTCGTCGAGGTGCACGACGGGGTCGAACCCCCGCATCGGCTGCTCCCACTCGGTCAGCTCGGGCGCATCGGGCGCCAGGCCGGCGGGGTCCAAAGTCGTGTCGGTGTAGCCGAACAGCGCCGGTCGGTAGCCGAGCCTGCGCAGCTCCCGGGGCAGCGTCGGAAGGTGATCGGCGAGCGGTGCACCGTTGTCGGTCACGCGGTGGTTCATCTGCCACAGGCCGGTCAGCAGCGACGCTCGCGCCGGGGCGCACGGCGCGCAGTTCGAGAAGTGGTGGGTGAAGCGGACGCCCTCGGCCGCGAGGCGGTCGAGCGTCGGTGTGCTCACGAGCGGGTGGCCGGCGACGCCGAGGCAGTCGGCGCGGAACTGGTCGAGGGTGACGAGCAGCACGTTGGGTCGCACTGGGGAACCGTAACGCGCGGGCGATGCCGGACCTGTTGGACGCGAAGGTGCCCGCGCCAAGGCGCGGGTGGGTGGCGGGGTGTGGGTTGGTCCGGGTGGGGTGGGTTGGTCCCGGTGGGGTCCCGCGCTCATCAGGCGGGTGCGGGTTGTCGATCCGGTGGGGCCGGGCGTCGCCGGTGTTCGGTGCGGAGTTCGAGTCCGTCGGCGGTGGTGATGGTGAACAGCCCGTCTCTCGTGCGGCCTGCACTGCCCGGTCCGTCGGGTGGGGTGAGCCGCATCGACCATCCGGTTCTGTGGATGATGCCGTGGTGATGCCGACACAACAGC
>CAYSCB010000269.1:0-4603 GCA_964429335.1 uncultured Aquihabitans sp. | reverse complement strand
GCGACCATGATGGTGCGGCGGGGCGGACACCGGAAGGAGACGGGTCGTGAGCACGGGACGTTTCATCGTCTTCGAGGGAGGCGAGGGCACGGGCAAGTCGACGCAGGCGGCGCTCCTGGCCGAGAGCCTCGATGCGCTGCTCACCCGTGAGCCAGGTGGGACGGCCCTCGGTTCGCGACTGCGGGCACTGCTCCTGGGCGGGCCGGGTGACGACGGCGGAGCCCTGATCGCGGATCGTGCCGAGGCGCTGCTGATGGCGGCGGATCGGGCCCAGCATGCCGCCGAGGTCCTGCGTCCGACGCTCGCGGCGGGCTGTGACGTCGTCTGCGACCGATACATCCCCTCGACCGTCGCGTACCAGGGTGCCGGGCGGGGTTTGGACCCCTCGGAGCTCGCCCGGATCTCGGGGTGGGCGGCGGATGACCTCATGCCGGACCTGGTCGTGCTGCTGGAGGTACCGGACGCGGTCGCGTGGGATCGGACCGGTGGTGCGCGTGACCGCATCGAGGCTGCCGGACAGGACTTCCACGCTCGGGTCGCGGCGTCGTTCCGCGAGCAGGCTGCGGCCGATCCGGATCGGTGGGTGGTGCTCGACGGGACCGGGGAGGTCGACGATGTCCGGGTCCGGGTGCTCGATGCGGTCCGACGACGGTGGCCCGACCGGTGAACGACCCCGCGGTGACCGTCGACCTCTGGTCCGAGGTCGTCGGACAGGACGACGCCGTCGCTCAGCTGCGGGCCGCATCCGTCGATCCGACCCACGCCTACCTGCTGGTCGGGCCGGAAGGAAGCGGGACCCGTGAGGCGGCGCGTGCCTTCGCAGCGGATCTCCTCGCCGACGGCCTGGAGCCGGAGACAGCGGCGCTCACACGACGGCAGGTTGCCGAGGGCACGCATCCGGCACTCGTCACGGTGCGCCCCGAGGGGACGAGCATGAGGCTCAACCACGAGCTGGGCACTGTCATCGGACATGCTCACATGGCGCCGCCGGTAGGCGAGCGGCAGCTGATCGTCCTCGAGGAGATGCACACTGCGCAGTACTTCGCACCGGCGATCCTCAAGGTGCTCGAGGAGCCCCCGGCGTCGACGGTGTTCGTCCTGGTGGCCGAGGAGCTCCCGGAGTCGATGGCGACGATCGCCTCCCGCTGCGTCCGGGTCGAGTTCGGGTCGATCCCCGAATCGGTGATCCGTGACCGTCTGATCGCCGAGGGGGTCGAACCAGAGGCGGCGAGGGTCGCGGCGGAGAGCGCCGGTGGTTCGCTGACCCAGGCCCGCCTGCTCGGCGCCGATCCGACCGCAGCGGATCGACGCGCGCTGTGGTACTCGGTGCCCGAACGGCTCGACGGGACGGGAGCGACGGTCGCGGCGTTGGTGGACGAGGTGCAGGCGAGGACCGACGACCTCGCCGCTCCCCTCACCGCCCGTCAGGCGACGGAGCGTGCGGAGTTCGAGGAACGTGCGGAGATGGTTGGTGGTGGCGTCGCCGGAGAACGGAAAGCCCTCGTCGCTCGTCACAACCGGGAACAGCGTCGGGTCCGGACAGCGGACCTCCGGGCCGGCCTGGCTGCGATCGTGGCGAGGTACCGCGACGCGCTCGTCGAGGGCGGCTCCGCAGCCGATTTCGCGGTTGCCGCCGATGCCGTCCAGGAGCTCGTAGATCGGCTCGTGTTCAATCCCAATACGGGCCTGCAGCTCCAGGCGTTGTTCCTCCGGCTCCCTCCGCTCGGTTGAACATCGCACCGGCTCCGTTGCCGGCTCCGTGGCGCGCATGCCAGGACGGTATGATCTCCTGCTCAGCAACCTTCGCCCAGGTAGCTCAGACGGCAGAGCAGCTCACTCGTAATGAGCAGGTCAGGAGTTCGATTCTCCTCCTGGGCTCGACGCGACGGTCGCGTACGATCGCACGGTGACCCCCACCAATCCGCTCAGAGACCTCCTCGGGGGTGGTCCCGCCCCACCGGTCGCGGTCAGCTTCACCGACGACATCGGACCGGGCGATGTCGAGCTCGCACGACGGGCCGGCGTGGACGGCGCAGAGCTCCGCGTCGATCGGTTCGGCTCCTTCGCGACGGACCACGTCGTGATGCAGGTGCGGCTCTTCGACCGGTTCCCGACGCTCGCGACGGTGCGCTCCGCTGCCGAGGGCGGCGACTGGACCGGCTCCGAGCGGGAACGGGAGGAGATGTTCCACACTCTGCTGCCCCACGTCGACGGCGTGGACGTGGAGCTCGCCTCGGCCGAGACGCTCGCAACGGTCATCGACGGAACGAGGCGACAGGACAAGGTGCTCATCGTGTCGATGCACGACTTCGAGGCGACACCACGGCGACGGGATCTCGATGCCGTCGTGGAGCGAGCCGGGCAGCTCGGGGCCGACGTCGTGAAGGTGGCGACGACGGTTCGCTCGACCAGCGACCTGCGTGAGCTCGCACGTTTCACGTTGGACCACGCCGAACGGGGTGTGATCGTCATCGCGATGGGTGATCACGGCAGCGCCTCCCGGGTGTTCTTCCCGGCGCTGGGATCACGTCTCACGTTCGCTGCGACGACCCACCCGGTCCCCGGCCAGCTCACCTACCGCCGGACCTTCGAGATGTTGCGATCGTTCTATCCGGAGTACGCGGCGGCCAAGGCACACGTCGACGTCGGAGCGATGGGCTCGCTCGCGGTGGAATGAGCCGTTCGGACTGGTTGACTGGAGTCGTCCGACACGTCATGTTGAACGTGTCTCGAAGATTCGTCTCACAGACGATGGTGTCCACAACGGGAGGACGTCGATGAGCAGCACAACGGAGTGCCGCCACTGCCGGGGACTGTGCGCAGGCGCAGCGAACCGCTGCCACCACTGTGGCAAGTGGATCCGGAGCCAGGACTACTACGCGACGGCGTCCGCGACCCGCAAGGCGAGCTGAACCCGGGGCCGGACCGGCCCCTGACACCGACCCGGCGCTGGCCTACGGTGGCCACGATGGCTGACCAGGCCGACTTCGCCGAGCAGGTGGAACCCTTCATCGACCAGTTGTACGCGGCCGCGATGCGGATGACGCGCAACCCGGCCGATGCCGAGGACCTGCTCCAGGAGACGTTCGTGCGTGCTTATCGGGGGTTCCCGAACTTCAGCGACGGCACGAACCTGCGCGCCTGGCTCTATCGCATCCTCACCAACACGTTCATCAACACCTATCGCGCTCGTCAACGCCGACCCGAGCAGACCGAGCTGGACGAGGTCGAGGACCTCTACCTGTACCGTCGCCTGGGCGGCATCGAAGCTGCGACCCTCGGGCGCAGCGCCGAGGACGAACTGATGGACATGTTCACCGAGACCGACGTCGCCGAAGCGCTCGACGCTCTGCCGGAGCAGTTCCGCATGGCCGTGCTGCTCGCGGATGTGGAGGGGTTCTCGTACAAGGAGATCGCCGAGATCATGGATGTTCCGATCGGGACCGTGATGAGCCGCCTCCATCGGGGAAGAAGAGCGCTGCAGCGGTCGTTGCACGACTTCGCCGTCGAACGCGGGTTGGCCGACCGGGATCCGGTGGTGGTCGAGCCGTAGGATCGACTGCGACACGACAGCACCGAGCTCGAGACGACCGATGTCCACGCCTTTCCCCACCGCCGAGTTCCCCGAGGGGTCCCACGACCACCGTGTCGACGGATCGCACGACGCGGACTGTGCCGAGGCGGTGGCCGAGATCTACGGGTTCCTCGACGGCGAGCTCGACGCCGGCGTGATGTCGGAGATCGAGGCCCATCTGCGCCGGTGCTCACCGTGTCTCGAGGCGTTCGACTTCGAAGTCGAGCTCCGCAGGGTGATCGTCGCGAGGTGCACCGAAGAGGTTCCTGCCGAGCTGCGGGACCGGTTCTGCCGGATGCTCCGGGACCTCGGTGCTGGAGGGTCCGGTGGCGTCGGTGTGCCCTCGGCACCCGAGCACTCCTAGAGTGGGACCCATGCACGCTGCAGCAGCCGTCCTGGCGAACTCGCCCGTCTGGCACTACTGGCTCGCCGTCCCGATCGCTCTGGGCGCGATCGTCGTTGTCATCGGCGTCGTGCTCGGGTACGTGTTCAAGGTGACCTCGACGCGCTTCCCCAGCGACGAGAGCTGACCGGCGGGTCCGGTCGGGGTCAGCCGGTGGGGACGTCGATCGACTGGGCACTCGCCGAACGCGTCGCAGCACGCATCGCGGGGGAGGAACCCTTCGCCGCCTCCTACCACGCTGACGGGATGGGCGCGGAGTTCGAGGAGTTGACGGCGATCGCCCAGCCACGGGTCGAGGCCGAGACGGGTTTCAGCTCGACCGCCGGTTCGGCCCGGGCGCGGGTCGTGGACCGCCTGGACTGGGTCAGGGCGAACCTCGCCAGCTATCGACGGATGCTGAAGCCGGTGCTGTCACGGCTCGACGAGCTCGAGGGACCGGCCGCAGCGGTGTCCGGGAAGATCGCCGGCGCGGAGCTCGGCGCGCTCCTCGGCTGGATGTCCACACGGGTGCTGGGTCAGTACGACCTGTTGGTGCTCGAAGAAGAGGATCCGCAGGACCAGGATCTCGTCTACTACGTGGGACCCAACATCCTCGCCCTCGAGAAGCGCCAGTCGTTCCCTCCTCG
>CAYSCB010000268.1:0-4605 GCA_964429335.1 uncultured Aquihabitans sp. | reverse complement strand
TCACCCAGTTCGAGGACTGGGTCGACACCGGCGAGGAGTACCTCGAGATGGACGCCGTCGCGCAGGATCGGCTCGCCGCGGCGCAGGTCGCCCAGGCCGCCGCCGGCGATGTTGCCGAGTCGGGTGTCGCCTGACGGTGCTCGGGCGACCTCGGATCACCCCGATCGACGACGCGACGGCGACCGATGCGCAGCGTGACGCGCTCGCCCCGCTGGGGGCGATGGGTTCCCTCAACATCTTCCGCACCCTTGCCGTGCATCCGAAGCTGCTGCGCAGCTGGCTGCCCTTCGGCGGGCGTCTCCTGCAGGGATCCACGCTCGATGCGAGGATCCGTGAGCTGGTCATCCTGCGGACCGCGGCGCGTTGCGGCTCGGAGTACGAATGGGGCCAGCACGTCGGCATCGGCCGCGACGCCGGCCTGAGCGACGAGGAGATCCTGGCGTGCGCGACCTCGGGTCCCGATGCGGTCGCGCTGTCCTCCTGGAGCGGTGTCGAGCGGACCGTGCTTCGATCGGTCGACGAACTGGTCGATGACCACGAGATGGCGGCGGCGACGTGGGGCGCCCTGGCCGAGGCCGGCTGGAGCGACGCGCAGCTCATCGAGCTGCCGATGCTGGTCGGCCACTACGCGATGCTCGCCGGCATGCTGCGCTCGGTCGGCGTCGAGACCGAGGGTCCTCTGCCGATGATCGGCTCCGTCGAGCCGGCCCCGTGAGCGCCAACTCCGTCAGCGCCGGTTCCGTGGCGGGTCGACTCGACGGGCGGACCGCGGTCGTGGTGGGAGCCGGACAGACGGCGGGCGAGACGATCGGCAACGGCCGTGCGGTGGCGACCACGTTCGCCCGAGAGGGAGCACGACTCGTGCTCGTCGACCGCGACCCGGTGAGCCTCGCGGAGACAGCGTCGCTCGCTGCGACCGCTGCAGCTGACGCCGGTCACGACCTGCCGCCACCGGTCGAGGTCGTCGTTGACATCACGACGACTGACGGTCCTGTGGTACTGGTCGACGCCGCGGTCGACGCGTTCGGCGGCTTCGACGTCCTGCACAACAACGTCGGCATCGGCGCCGGTGACGGGCCCCCGCACCGGCTGAGCGACGAGGCCTACGACCGGATCATGGACGTGAACCTGCGGGCCATGTGGCGGACGTGTCGGGCCGCGGTGCCGGTGCTGCGAGCACAGGAGCGCAGCGCGATCGTCAACGTGTCGTCGCTCGCCTCGATCGCGGGTGCCACGAACCTGACCGCCTACAAGATCTCCAAGGCCGGCGTGAACGCGCTGACGCAGAACCTGGCGCTGAGCGGAGCGAAGCACGGGATGCGGGCGAACGCGATCCTGCCCGGGTTCATCGACACGCCGATGGCCGTCGATGCCGCTGCGGCGGTGCTCGGCATCGACCGTGGTGACTACGCGGCGGCGCGTGCGTCGATCGTGCCGCTGGGGCGCCAGGGCACGGCATGGGACGTGGCGAACGCTGCGCTGTTCCTCGCCTCGGATGAGGCTGCGTTCATCACCGGGGTGTGTCTGCCGGTCGACGGAGGTCAGTCCGCCCGCATCGGCTGACCCCCCCCACACACCCAAAACGGGGCTCGCAATCGACACATCCTGTCGATTGCGACCCCCAGATTGGCTGGGTGCGTGACCAGGATGGGGTAGGAAGGCCGTCATGGACGGCGAGCAGGGTGTGGGCGAACAGGGTGTGTACGTGACCGAGGGCAAGGCGTTCGAGCGCGATACCCGTTACATCGACAGCCGCATCACACGGGATGGCCGCGACGGCTATCCGGTCGAGCCCGGTCGGTACCGGCTGATCGTCAGCCGCGCCTGTCCCTGGGCGAGCCGGCTCGTCATCGTCCGACGCCTGCTCGGCCTGGAGGAGGCGCTCCCCATGGGGATCGCCGCGCCGACCCACGACCCGACGAGCTGGAACTTCGACCTCGATCCCGGCGGCGTCGACCCGGTGCTCGGCATCCACAAGCTCGCCGATGCGTACTTCGCCCGGATCCCCGGATACCCGAAGGGGATCACGGTTCCGGCGATCGTCGACACCACAACCGGTGCGGTGGTCACCAACGACTTCGTGCAGATGAGCCTCGACCTGTCGAGCGAGTGGACCGAGCACCATCGCGCCGGTGCACCGGACCTCTATCCCGAGGACTGGCGCGACGAGATGGAGGAGGTGATGGGGCCGATCTACCGGGACATCAACAACGGGGTGTACCGCTGTGGGTTCGCCGGCACGCAGGCCGCCTACGAGGACGCGTACGAGCGGCTCTTCGCCCGTCTCGACGAGGTGTCGGAGCGGCTCTCGACCCGACGATACCTGGTCGGTGACCACGTCACCGAGGCCGACATCCGGCTGTTCACCACGCTGGTTCGCTTCGACGCCGTGTACCACGGGCACTTCAAGTGCAACCGGCAGAAGCTGACCGAGATGCCGGTGCTGTGGGCCTACGCACGGGACCTGTTCCAGACGCCCGGGTTCGGCGACACGGTCGACTTCGACCACATCAAGGCCCACTACTACCGGGTCCACCGGACCATCAACCCCACGGGCGTCATCCCGGTGGGGCCTGCGCTCGGCAACTGGCTGGAACCCCATGGACGGGAGCGGCTCGGTGGTAGGCCGTTCGGTGAGGGGACACCGCCCGGCCCGCCATCCGCAGACGAGGTGGTGCCGGACCAACTCGGCGTGCACCGACTCACCGTGACGCGTTCCTGAAGGGACGGCGGTCACCTGTCACCCCGTCTCGCCTCGGTATGCGAGATGGGTAGCCTCCGGCGGCAACTCGGTCGGTGAGATCGATGTCGAGTCGTTCCGGCTCGTGGAGGTGACGAGGTGGACGAGGATCCGACCGACAATCCCTCCGTTGATCGCTCCCAGCGGGTGACGGTCTGGCCGGCACCGCCCAAGTCCAGGTGGTTGCTCGCAGTCGCGCTGGTACTGATCGCTCTCGTGAGCGTGGTGATGTGGGGACTGCTCACCGTGCGGGCCACGGACGCCACGGCGAAGGGCTTCGCTCGCTCCGACCTACCGGGTGAACTGACGGCGGACCTGCATCCTGGCGTGTGGAACGTCTATGTCGAGGGTGAGGCGACGGTGGAGCGGGTCAGCGTGTCATATCCAGATGGCCGGCGAGTGCCGGTGACACGGACCGACGGTGGTGGCAGCACCTATGAGCGCCAGGGGTTCAGTGCGACCAGGGTGGCGTCGTTCACGTTGCCGCTGGGCGGAGAGCGACCGGGAATGCGGGTTCGGGTGGACGGCACGGCCGAGACGCCCGACGTGACGTTCGCCGTGGCGGCCGCCGACGAGCTCACCTACGTGGAAGCCCAGCGATGGGGGCTCCTCGCCCTGGTCGTCGTCAACGTCGGCGCTGCTGTCGCCGTCGTCGCCGTTCCGATCCTTCGTCGTCGTCGACACCGTGGCTCCGAGGCGGCGTTGGAGCCAGGCTCCTCGGCCGGCGGTGCCGGCGGGAGGTGAGTCGATGTTCGTGATCCTGCTCGTCCCGTTGCTGGTGATCGGATCCGTCGTCGCCATGGTGTTGCGGCGCCGCCACGGTCGGGTGGAACCGGTGGCGTTCCTGCGTGCCATGGCCCTCAGCCTCGCGGTTCTGTTCACCTTGTTCGCCGGTCTGTTCATCGTCGGCGAGACCGCCGACGATCCCGGCGGCGGTGCGGCGGTGGCGCTCGTCGCCGCGTGGTTGGTTCCGATGATCGTCCTGGTGCTGCTCGCATGGCGGTGGCCCGGCGTCGCCGGAGTCGTGCTCGGAGTGCTCGTGGCCGTCATCGTGGCGTCCGGTGTCTGGTATGCGCTCGACACGGACGCGTGGCGCGCCTTCGAGGATTCGCACGGCCCGGTACGCGCTGTTGCGGTCTTCGCCCTCTCGCTTCCTCTCGCCGTTCTGGCATGGCGACGGCCCGTCTTGGGTGGCGCGCTGCTCCTGATCGCCGGTGTGGTTCCCGGTGTGCTGGCCATGTTGGCAACCGGTCGAGGCGGTGCGCCGTACTCGACCGTCGCCGCCAGCTCGCCGGCGGCCATGATCGGGGTCCTCTACCTGGTCGCCGGGTGGATGCAGCGCGCCGGTGTTCCTTCCGTACAGGAGCCGGTCACGCCGTCTGACGCGGAACGACACGGTCATGGAACCGGATAGCGACGACCTTGTCGGGAAGGCGTCGGTGGAACCGGCGCACGCACGCTCCGGGTGGCGGGCGGCCGTGAGGTGTCCAGCGTCGGAAACGCCATGTCGCCCGAGTGCTTCTTCGTCATGACCGAGGAGGGTGGGTTCTTCGCCGAGGCCAAGTTTCGCCGTCCGGGGTGACCGTGAAAATGAAGGCGGACGACGACGCCTATCGCGTGCTCTACGACGACATCGACGCCGACCAGCGGTTCTGGAACATCCTCGCAGCGCTCATCCTTGCATGTGCCGCGTTCGGGGCGTTCAACTTGGCCGGCCGGATGGTCGAGTCGCAGCGTCGGGAGATCGGAGTGACCGGGCTGGCGTCGATTCGCACTTGCCGACCCACTCCCGTACTTGCCGACCCACTCCCGTTCTGGCTGTCGTTCTGCCGGTCCTGACCGGCAGAACGACAGCCAGAACGAGG
>CAYSCB010000267.1:0-4609 GCA_964429335.1 uncultured Aquihabitans sp. | reverse complement strand
CCGTCGATGCCTTCCTCGAACGGGACCAGCTCGAACGCCAACGCCAACGGCACGAACGGCGCTCAGCCGCCCTCCGGCGGCACCCCGTTCGGCCTGGACACCAGCAATCCGAAGGTGAAGGCCGCGGTGGATGCGTGCGCCGACAAGGCACCGAAGGCACCGACGGCACCGTCGGCACCGTCGGGCACGCCCAACGCTGGCTCCTGAACTCGGCACGTTTCACGTCGATAATCGACGTCAAACGTTCTCGGTACGCGGTTCTCCCAGCCGTCGCTCGACGGGGTGACCGACGCGACGGGGTCGAGGCCGTGGTGGCCATCTCGATTGCCGGCACCACCTGACGCGTCCTCACCGACCGCTCAGGAGCGTCGCGTACACGACGAGGAAGATGGCGACGATCGCGATGTTCACGACGAGGCGCAACCAGGCTCGATCCCGGAGGAAGGCCACGTCGACCCCCACGATCACGACGACCATGAGGAGCACGTAGAGCACCTGTTCGACGCTCCTCGACATCGGACTCCTCCTATCGGACGGTGCTCGAAGGATGCCACGGCGCAACGGCACCACATCCTCGCCGAAGCGGTGTGTCAACGGCCGTAGCGGAGAGGTCTGGACTTGGACGAGCCCATCGGCTTCCACGCGTCCGCTCCGGATCAGGGGCCAGGCCAAACCTGCTCCACCAGGAGAAGTCCCATCGCCGTTCAGTCGGCGGGAAGCGCCTCCTGGTCCCTGAGTCGGATCTCACCGAAGCGACCGGGCTTCAGCCCCTCCATACCCGAGTAGAAGTCACGGATCCGGTCCATGTCGGCCACGAGGTCCTCGCTCGGGGAGATGACCGGGCCGAAGCCTCCAGTGCGGGTACCTCGGTCGACGAACGCGCACACGATCTGCACGCCCGCCTGCGGCGCTATCCGGTAGAAACCGGACTTCCAGTACTCGGTGAGCGAGCGGGTGCCCTCCGCCGGCACCACCAGGACCAGTCGATCCCTGCCGACGAACTCCTTCGCCAGCGACGTGACCATCCCGCCCGGGGCGCTCCGATCGATCGGAACTCCACCGAGTCGGCGCATGATCGGCCCAGCCGGTCCACGGAACAGCGACTGCTTGCCCAGCCAGGAGATCTTCACCCCGTTGACGCGAGCGAGCGCGAGCGTCAACGGGAAGTCCCAGTTGGAGGTGTGCGGCGCCGCGATCATCACGCAGCGGTCCGGGACGGGTTCCGGTACGGGCGCAGCGGACGACCGCGATCGTGTCGAGCGCGACCGTCCGTTGCTCCTCGCTCGTGGTAAGGATCGCCGACCGGTAGCTGCGACCGACGTTCGCTGGCCGACCCCCGCCGCGACAAGCCCGAGGGCCCGCCGGATGACCTCCCCCATCGGAATGCCCTCCCACGCCCGCACCCGATCGATCCGCTGCGTGCCCCCGCTTCTCGGTGCATTCGTCGTCCCCTCTCAGCAACCTCCCAGGTGGGCAGCCGACGATGTGGGACATGCAAGCGACCGAGCAGACGATCACCGAGATCGGCTCCGCTGGCTCCCGAGCCCAGGACCCGGCTTGCACCGGCGGCGCGGTGCATGCCCTCGGTGCTGCCACCGCTGCACCGGTGGTCGAGATCGTCGTCCCCGTCTACAACGAGGAGTCCACGCTGCCCCGCAGCATCGAACGACTCCACGACTACCTCGCCGACGCCTTCCCGTTCACCTGGCGGATCACGATCGTCGACAACGGATCGACAGACCGGACGTGGGAGCGGGCCAGCGATGGCGTCGAGCGGTTCGACCACGTCGCTGCGCTGAGACTCGACCGCAAGGGACGCGGCCTCGCGTTGCGGACCGCATGGGCCCGCAGCGACGCAGCGGTCGTCGCCTACATGGACGTGGATCTCTCGACCGGGCTCGAGGCGCTGCTCCCGCTGGTGGCACCGCTCATCAGCGGCCACTCCGACGTCGCGATCGGCTCCCGCCTCTCCCCAGGCTCGCGTGTCGTGCGGGGCCCCAAGCGGGAGCTCATCTCGCGCACCTACAACCGGATGCTGCGCACCGTGTTCGCTGCCAGGTTCCGCGACGCCCAATGCGGCTTCAAGGCGGTGCGGGCCGACGTTGCCAAGCGCCTCCTCCCTGAGATCGCCGACGACGGGTGGTTCTTCGACACCGAGCTGCTGCTCCTGGCGGCGCACAACGGGTTGCGCATCCACGAGGTCCCGGTCGACTGGGTCGACGACACCGACAGCCGGGTCCACGTGTTCTCCACGGCGCTCGGCGACCTGGCCGGCTCGGCACGCATGGCTCGGCGGTTCCTCACCGCTCGGGGCGACATCGATCTCGGCACCACCGGTCCCGACGAGCTCCCCGACGACTTCGCCCGGCGCGGGACGACGATCAAGCGAGTCCTGCGCTGCTTCGCCGTGTCGGTCGGGACGACCCTCCTCTCCGCATCGGTCCTCGCCGGCCTGGTGGTGTTGGCGGGGATCCCGGCCGGCGTGGCGAACATCTTCGCCGTCATGTGCGGCATCGTCCCGTCGTACCTCTTCAACCGTCGCTGGGTGTGGGGCCGCCACGGCCGCGGCGACCTCTGGCGGGAGGTCGTTCCGTTCTGGACGTTGTCGATCGCCGGCCTCGTCGCCTCGACTGCAACGGTGACCGCCGTCGCGTCCGCGACGGCGGGTCTGCCAGGCGGTTGGCGCTCCGTGTTCCTCGCAGCGGCGAACGCGACGACCTTCGCCTTCCTCTGGGTCGCCCAGTTCCTCCTGCTGGACCACGTCATCTTCGCCGAGGGACGGACATCCGATGCAGCGCCGACCCCCGCCCAGATGAACCAGATGAGTTCGCCCATCCACACACGCCGGCGGGCGATCGCCGGCCGGCACTGACCGGAGAACCCCGATGTCCACCACGTTGACCGGTCCATCCCAGCCGCCCGGGTCTCCACAGCTGCCCGGGACTGCACAGCCGCCTGGGAATGCACATCCCGGCAGTCCCCTCCTGCCCGCACCGGAGCCCGACGCGGCCCCTCGACGACTGCACCTACCCCGGTCATGGCGACGACCCGAAGATGACCCCCGCTGGGTCCGACCCGCAGCGTTCGCGCTCCTGGCGGCCACCGCCGTGTTGTACCTGTGGGGTCTCGGCGCGTCGGGTTGGGCCAACTCCTTCTACTCCGCTGCGGCGCAGGCCGGGTCGGTGAGCTGGAAGGCGTTCCTGTTCGGATCGAGCGACGCGGCGAGCTCGATCACCGTCGACAAGACGCCGCTGTCGCTGTGGCCGATGGCGCTGGCGGTCCGGGTGTTCGGGCTGAGTTCGTGGTCGATCCTCGTCCCCCAGGCACTCGAAGGCGTCGCCGCTGTCGGGGTGCTGTACCTGGCGGTGAAGCGCACCTTCGGTGCCGCCGCCGGCCTGCTCGCCGGCGCGATCCTCGCCACCACACCGGTCGCGGTGCTGATGTTCCGCTTCAACAACCCCGACGCGCTGCTGGTGCTGCTCATGGTCGCTAGCGCCTACTTCGTGACCCGAGCGATCGATGACGGGCGGACCCGCTGGTTGGTCGCCTCCGGAGCGATGATCGGACTGGGGTTCCTCACCAAGGAGCTCCAGGCGTTCGTGATCGTCCCCGTGCGCGCTGGCACCTATCTGATCGCCGGACCACCGCGGTTCCTGCGGCGATTGCTCCAGTCCGTGTGGATGGGCGTGGCGATGCTCGTCGCCGGCGGCTGGTGGGTCGCGGTCGTGTCGCTGTGGCCGGCGTCGGATCGACCGTGGTTCGGCGGTTCGCAGGACAACACCTTCTGGAACGTCTTGTTCGGCTACAACGGCCTCGGACGGATCACCGGCAACGAGGCCGGCAGCGTCGTGCCCGGCGGCGGAGCGGGCGGAGGCCAGGGAGGCACCGGCATGTGGGGTGCCACCGGCATCACCCGCATGTTCAACTCCGCGTTCGGCGGCCAGGCGAGCTGGCTGATCCCGACCGCGCTCCTGGTCCTGGTGGCCGGGCTCGTGTGGACGCTGCGACGGCCCCGCACCGACCGCACCCGCGCCGCGCTGCTGCTGTGGGGCGGGTGGCTGGTGCTCACCGGCCTGGTGTTCAGCCTGTCGAAGGGGATCATCCACGAGTACTACACCGTCGCCCTCGCCCCCGCGATCGGCGCCCTGGTCGGCGCGGGTGCTGTCGAGGCGTGGCGTCGACGGGACCACCCCGTGGCACGCAACCTTCTCGCCCTCGGCACTGCGGTCACCGCCGGGTGGTCCTTCGTGCTCCTGTCGCGCACCCCGACGTGGACGGTTTGGCTGCGCTGGACCGTCCTCGGCGTCGGGCTGGGCTCCGCTCTCGGTCTGCTCGTCGCGGGCCGGCTGCTGGTTCCGACGGCACGGCGTTGGACGACGGCGACGCTGGCCGCCGTGCTGCTCGCCGTCATGCTCGCCGGCCCGATCGCGTACGCCTGGAACACAGCGTCGACCCCCCACAGCGGCGCTCTTCCCACGGCGGGTCCCGCCGGCCGCGGCGGCATGGGCGGCCCCGGCGGCATGGGTGCCATGGGCGGCGCTGCACGTGGCGGGTTCACCTTCAACGGAGGTCCGCCGACGATGGGAGCGCCTCCCGGGGCGAACGGCAC
>CAYSCB010000266.1:0-4610 GCA_964429335.1 uncultured Aquihabitans sp. | reverse complement strand
CGATCACGAAGCTGGTCCGGTTGCTGCGCAGCGCCGCCATCGCGTGCTGGATGAGGACCTCGGTGCGGGTGTCGACGGAGCTCGTCGCCTCATCGAGGATCAGGATCGTCGGATCGGCGAGGAACGCACGGGCGATCGTCAGCAGCTGCTTCTCACCTGCTGACACGGTGCCACCCTCGTCGTCGATGACCGTGTCGTAGCCGTCGGGCAACGAGTGCACGAAGCGGTCCACGTAGGTGGCCCGGGCTGCTTCCAGGATCTGGTCCTTGGTCGCCGTCAGGTTGCCGTAGGCGATGTTCTCCCGGATCGTCCCGCCGAACAGCCACGTGTCCTGCAACACCATGCCGATGTGCTCGCGCAGGTCCTGGCGTCGGATCGTCGAGGTGTCGACGCCGTCGAGCAGGATCGCCCCCGATCCGATGTCGTAGAACCGCATGATCAGGTTCACGAGCGTCGTCTTGCCGGCGCCGGTCGGACCGACGATCGCGACGGTCTCACCGGGTTCGGCGACGAGGGACAGATCCTCGATCAGCGGCTTGTCGGGACTGTAGGAGAAGTCGACGTCACGGAACTCCACGCGTCCGAGCACGTCGATGCCCTCCAGTGAGGTGGTTGCCGTCTCCGCCTCTTCGGGAGCGTCGAGGAGCTCGAAGACCCGTTCCGCCGACGCGATCCCCGACTGCATCACGTTGAGCATCGATGCCATCGTCGTCAACGGCTGGGTGAACTGCCGTGAGTACTGGATGAACGCCTGGATGTCGCCGATGTTCATCGAGCCGTTCGTGACGAGCAGCCCGCCGAGCAGGGCGATCACCACGTAGTTGACGTTGCCGAGGAACATGACCGCCGGCTGGATCGACCCGGACATGAACTGCGCAGCGGCGCTCGCCTCGTACAGCTCGTCGTTCTTGGCTCGGAAGCGCGCCTCGACGTCGGCCTGGCGGTTGTAGACCTTCACCAGCGAGTGGCCGGTGAAGGCCTCTTCGACCTGGGCGTTGAGCGTTCCGGTGTGACGCCACTGCTCGACGAAGCGCTTCTTCGACCGTGACGTGATGAACCGCATCGTGAAGACGGTCACCGGGATGATGAGTACCGTGACGATCGCGAGCTCCCACGAGACGGTGAACATCATGACGATGACGCCGACGATCTGCAGCGAGCTCGACAGGAGCTGGCTCAGCGTCTGCTGCAGGCTCTGGGCGAGGTTGTCGATGTCGTTGGTGACGCGGCTCAACATGTCGCCGCGGGGCTGGCGGTCCACGTGGCGGAGCGGCATCCGGTTGAGCTTGGACTCCACGTCGGAGCGCAGGCGCAGCATCGATCGCTGCACAACACCCGCGAGGAGGTAGCCCTGGAAGTAGCTCAACACCGTGCCGACGACGTAGACGGCGACTGCCAGCAGGAGGATCCGATGCAGCTGGTCGAAGTCGATGCCGCCGGTGTGGTTGAACCCGGCGATGACGCCGTCGACGATGGTCTGGGTGGCGTTGCCGAGGATCTTGGGGCCGAGCACCAGCAGCGTGACGCTCACGACGGCCAGGCCGATCACGCCGATCACCCCGAACCGCTCGGGGGCCATCACCGCTGCGAGGCGACGGATGGCTCCGCTGAAGTCCTTCGACCGCTCAAGCGGCATGCCGGCGGCGCCCATGCGGCCGCCCATCATCCGAGGGTTCTCCGACGCAGGCTGCTCCACCTTCTCCTCTGGGGGAGACGCCGGAGGCTTCGATCCGTTCCCGTCTCCGCTCATGCCGCCTCCTCCGCTGTCACTCATGCCGCCTCCTCTGCGGTGAGCTGGGATTCGACGATCTCGGCGTAGGTGGGACACGACGCCAGCAGCTCCTCGTGGGTGCCGATCCCCATCGTGGCGCCGTCCTCGAGGACGAGGATCTGGTCAGCGTGGCGGACGGTCGACACCCGCTGCGCGACGATCACCGTGACGGCATCGGCGATGACCGGCTCGAGCGCTGCGCGCAGGCGAGCGTCGGTGGCCAGGTCGAGCGCGGAGAACGAGTCGTCGAACAGGTAGATGCCGGGCCGACGCACCACCGCCCGGGCGATCGCCAGACGCTGGCGTTGACCCCCGGAGACGTTCGTGCCGCCCTGGGAGATCGGAGCGTCGAGCCCACCGGGCATCGCTCGCACGAAGTCGGCGGCCTGGGCGATCGTGAGCGCATCCCACAGCTCCTCGTCGGTGGCGTCCGGATTGGCGTGGCGCAGGTTGGTCGCCACGGTGCCGGAGAACAGGAACGGCTTCTGGGGGACCAGACCGACCCGACTCCAGAGCGTCTCCTGGTCGATCTCCCTCACGTCGTGGTCTCCGACGACGACCTGACCCGATGTCACGTCGTACAGGCGGGGGATCAGGTTCAACAGCGTGGTCTTGCCGGCACCCGTGGAACCGATGACCGCCAGGGTCTGGCCGGGACGCACCGAGAACGACAGGTCGCACAGCACCGGGTGCTGCGCCCCCGGGTAGAGGAACTCGACGTGGTCGAGGCGGAGGGCGGGCCGGTCGGGGATGTCGGTGACGGCGTCGCGGGCCTGGGGGACGGCGGACTCGGTCAGCAGCACCTCGTCGATCCGCTCGGCGCTCACGGCCGCACGTGGCGTCAACACCGCTACGAAGGTGCCCATCATCACCGACATGAGGATCTGGATCAGGTAGCTCAGGAACGCGATGAGCGCACCGATCTGCATGTCGCCCGAGGCGACGCGGTTGCCGCCCAACCAGATCGCCGCGACGCTCGAGAGGTTGATCGTCGCCAGGACGATCGGGAAGAAGTACGCCATCAGGCGACCGGTCTGCAGCGACACGTGCGTGAGCTCGTCGTTGGCGACGCCGAAGCGGTCCTCCTCGTAGCGTTCACGGACGAACGCCCGCACGACCCGCATGCCGGTGAGCTGCTCGCGGAGCACCTCGTTGATCCGGTCGATCCGGTCCTGCATGACCTGGAACAGCGGGATCATCCGCACGATGATCGAGCCGATGGCGATCACGAGGACCGGCACGCTCACCAGCAGCAGCAGCGACAGGGTCGCGTCCTCGCGGACGGCCATGATCACGCCGCCGACGACGGTGATGGGAGCGGCGATGAGCAGGGTGCACGTCATGAGCACGAGCATCTGCACCTGGGTGACGTCGTTGGTGATCCGGGTGATCAACGACGGCGCGCCGAACCCGGCGACGTCCTGGGCGGAGAACCCGGTCACGCGGTGGAACAGCTCTCCGCGCACGTCACGGCCGAAGGCCATGCCCACCTTCGATCCGACGTAGACCGCGCTCACGGAGAAGACGACCTGGACGAGCGTGACGAGGAGCATGACCCCACCGACCCGCCAGATGTAGTCGGTGTCGTTCTTGAGGATGCCGTTGTCGATGATGTCGGCGTTCAACGTCGGCAGGAACAGCACGCACATCGCCTGGATGGTCGTCAGGACGACGATGACGACCAGCTGACGGCGGTAGGGCCGGAGGAAGACGCGCAGGATCCTCCACAGCTCCTTCACGTTCTGCTCCTGTTCGTACGGGGCCGGGCTGTGCGGCGGGTTGGTTCCAGTTCGTCGATCAGGAGGTCGAGCGCCGCCAGGACGTGATCGATCATCTCGGTGTCGTCATCGGAAGCGATCCATCGTCGGGTCGCGACCCGTACCACCGCCATCGCCGCCGCGGCCAGCACCGCGGCTCGGGTCTCGGCGTCGGCTTCGCCGGCGAGTCGGGGCAGGATGACCTCGGCGAGCCCGTCCTCCCACGCGACCTGGCGTTCGAGGGACCTCGCCGCGAGAGCAGGGGATTCGGCGATGATGCGGTTGCGCTGGACGGCGCGCAGCCGGTCGGCCTGGTAGTCCGCCGCGAGCGACTGCAGCGCGTATCGAAGCGATGCGAGCACCGGTTCGTCGGTCGGCCGGTCCGACAGCGCGCGCAGCAGCGCGTCGCGGTGCATCCGGGCGTCGACGAGGAGCAGGTCCTCCTTGGTCTCGAAGTAGCGGAACAGCGTGCTCTTGGACACCTCCGCCCGATCCGCGACCTCGTCCACGGTCACGTCGTCGAATCCGCGCTCGGCGAACAGGTCGAAGGCGGCCTGCTTCAACCGCTCCCGCTTCTGCTCCTTCTTGCGCTCCCGCAGGCCCGGCACAGCATCGGCGGGCTCGGCTGCGGACGAGTCTTCTGCGACACTTGGTGCCAATTGGGTATGAGTGTTGTTTGACACCAAGTGTCGAGATTATCGGCGAGCTGTGCGAGCAGCAACCCGGGAATCGGAACGCTGGCCGCGGCTCAGCCCACGTGGTTCGGGTTGGTGCACCTCGTGACGGGTACCGGCGGAACCTCCGGGAGCGTCACAGCGTCCCGACGCTTCGAGAAGTCGAGGGCATCGGCGAGGTTCTTCGCCTTGGCGTCACGGATCGTCATCGGTTCGAGGCCCCAGCGCCACTCGATCATCCGCAGGACCGAGCAGTGCTCGTAGGGCCCGGCTGTCTCGAGCTTCTTCGGCGCGAACGGGCTGACGACGATCGCCGGCACCCGGAAGCCGAGGTTCTTCAGGTTCCGGCCCGTGGCCGGGACCACGGTGTCGTCCTCGACAGCGGGCGGGACCACGTGGTCGTAGAAG
>CAYSCB010000265.1:0-4658 GCA_964429335.1 uncultured Aquihabitans sp. | reverse complement strand
CCCTCGGTCCACATCTCGGACTCGCGCGGCCGCAGCTTGCGGGCGCGACGGGTCTCCGTCGCGGGCGTCGGCTGACGAGTCTTGATCTGCTGGTAGGCCAGACCGAGCAGACGAGAGCCGTCGGCACTGAAGGCGAGGCTGTTGTGCTGGAGGAAGCCTTGGCCCCCGCCGTCGCCGATCGGGCCGGCCCCGGTTAGGGCAGGATGGGAAGTGAAGTCCAACTCGGTGGTGTCGTGGACGATGAGGACGAGGGGTTGCTCGGCCATGGCGGCGCGGGTCAGTCTCCAGTGGGGCGTCTGAAGGTCTTGGTGGGTGACCTCGTCGCGGTCCGTCTCCCCGGCGGACCGAGCTTCGTCGAGGTGGTGCAACGGATCTGGGACGCCGGTGACGCCGTGTTGCCGCTCGACCCCGCCGCACCCGACGCGCACACCCGGAGGATCCTCGCAGCGCTCGCGCCCGGTGCGATCATCGACACCGACGGCGAACGTCGTCCGCTCCCGGACGGTCTCCCCGTCGACCCCGACGACGCCGTCGTCATCGCGACGTCGGGCACGACGGGCACCCCCAAGGGAGCGGTCCACACCCACGCCGGCATCACCGCAGCGGCGCGGATCACGGCGCAGAGCCCATCGCCCGAGGGACGAGGGGTCCGCTGGCTCGCCTGTCTGCCCCTCGCCCACGTCGGCGGGTTCTCCGTCATCACCCGCGCCCTGTTGAACGGCGCCGACCTCGAGGTCCACCGACAGCCCGACGCGACACGGATCGACGACGCCGCCCGGCGCGGCGCGACGCACGTGTCGCTCGTTCCGACGCTGCTTCGCCGGATCCGGGCGTCGCTGTGGGAGCAGATCCTCCTCGGCGGCAGCGCCATCCCGGCGGACCGGCCGGCGAACACCGTCGCCACCTACGGCATGACCGAGACGTTCGGGGGCGTCGTCTACGAGGGCCGACCTCTCGACGGCGTCGAGTTGCGCATCGCCGACGCCGACATCGACGGCGTCGGCGGGATCGAGCTGCGCAGCCCGACGTTGCTGCGCGCCTACCGTCACGGCACCGTCGCGCTGACACCGGACGGCTGGTACGTGACCGGCGATCTCGGCGTTCTGGGCTCCGATGGGTGCCTCAGCGTCGCCGGCCGCGGCGACGACCTCATCATCACCGGCGGGGTGAAGGTCTGGCCGACGGCGGTCGAGGAGGCGCTGCGCTCGCACCCGACGGTCGCGGACGTCGCTGTGATCGGGCGACCGGATCCCGAGTGGGGCCAGCGCGTCGTCGCCGTCGTCGTCCCGGCCGATCGGCGGACGCCACCCGAGCTCGCTCCGCTGCGCGACCATGTACGAGAACGACTTCCGGTGGCGGCGGCTCCGAAGGAGCTGCTCCTCACCGATGTGCTCCCGAGGACGGGGCTGGGCAAGATCGAGCGACACGCACTCCATCCGGGATCCGGACAGGCGGGAGGGATCGATGACAGCTGACACGACGTCGACCATCTCGTTAGACCACGTCGCGATCGCGGTTCGGCACATGACCGACCCATGGCCGTTGTTCGCGGGCGTGCTGGGCGGCACCTACCACGACCGGGGGATCAGCCCCGGGTTCGGTTGGACACAGATGCGCTTCGCCCGCGGCTTCGTCCTCGAAGCCATCCACCCGGAGCAGACCGACCGAGCGGACTTCCTCACACGCTTCCTGGACCGTCACGGTCCTGGCCCCCACCACCTGACGTTCGTGGTGCCGGACCTCGACGTCGCGCTGGCGACCGCACGCGCCGCCGGGCTCACCCCCGTCGGAGAGGACCGCTCCGAGCCCACCTGGGCCGAGGCGTTCCTGCACCCCGACGAGGCGCACGGCATCGTCGTGCAACTCGCCCAGGTGTCCGGCACGCCCACCCCGCCGCCCGAACCGGAGGGGTATCCGGAGACCTCCTTCGACAACCCCATCGCCTCTCTCGGGCGGGTCGTGCACGCGGTCGCTGATCTGAAGGGGGCGCTGGCACTGTTCCACGACGTGCTCGGCGGATGGATCATGTCCTCCGGAGCCGCCATCGACGGCAACCACTGGGTGGAGCTCGGCTGGTCGGGTTTCGGGCGACTGCGGCTGCTCGAGGCCACCAACGACGAGCTGACGGCGTGGATCGGTGATCGTCCCGGGCGACTCCGCCACCTGTTCTTCAACTTCGACGAGCCGGCACTGGTGCCCGGCGCCCACAAGGTCGCGGAGAACCGCTGGGTCGTCGAAGCCGACGACGTGCTCGGCACGCGCCTGGTGATCGCCTCCAACGCCCGCAGCTGAACCTGACCGACGCCGCCGTAGGTTTCGGCCATGCCCAACCGATTGGCCGACGAGACCAGCCCGTACCTGCGCCAGCACGCTGACAACCCCGTCGACTGGTGGCCGTTCGGTGACGAGGCGTTCGAGTTGGCTCGCTCGACCGATCGACCGGTGCTGCTGTCGGTGGGCTACTCCTCATGTCACTGGTGCCACGTCATGGCGCACGAGTCCTTCGAGGACGACGCGGTCGCGGCCCTGGTGAACGAGTGGTTCGTGCCGGTCAAGGTCGACCGCGAGGAACGTCCCGACGTCGACGCGGTGTACATGGAGGCCACCCAGGCGATGACCGGCCAGGGCGGGTGGCCGATGACGGTGTTCACCGATCCTGACGGTCGACCGTTCTTCTGCGGCACCTACTTCCCGTCGCAGCCCCGTCATGGCCAGCCGAGCTTCACCCAGCTGCTCACCGCCCTCCACGAGGCGTGGACGACCCGTCGGGAGGAGCTGCTCGGGCAGGCGGAGCAGCTCACCGAGTCGCTGCGACGATCCGTCGCCACGGGACCCGGTCACCACGAGCGCAGCAGCGCGGCCGACCTGGACGAGGCGACGATGGGCCTCCTGGCCACCTACGACAGCGACTGGGGAGGGTTCGGTCACGCACCCAAGTTCCCCCAGACGATGAGCCTGGAGCACCTGCTGCGCCAGCACCGTCGCACCGGTTCCGCCGCGGCGCTCTCGGCGGTGGTGCGCTCGCTCGACGCGATGGCGGCCGGCGGGATCCACGACCACCTCGGCGGCGGGTTCAGCCGCTACTCGGTGGACCGTCGATGGCTCGTCCCGCACTTCGAGAAGATGCTCTACGACAACGCGCTGCTCCTGCGGTTGCACGCGCATGCGTTCCAGGTGACCGGCGAGGCCCGGTTCGCTGCGGTGGCCACGTCGATCGTCTCCTACGTGTCGCGGGAGCTGACCCATCCCGACGGCGGCCGCTACTCCGCCGAGGATGCCGACTCGGTTCCACCGGACTCGCCGCCGGGAACCCACCCGCACGAGGGCGCGTTCTACGTGTGGACGCCGTCGCAGGTGAGCGCAGCGCTCGGGGCGGCGGGTCTGTCGGAGCTGACCGAGGTGGCGTGCCGGTGGTACGGGATCACCGAGGGCGGCAACTTCGAGGGGGCGTCGATCCCGAACCGCCTGCACGGTGTCGGCGAGGAGCCGCCGCCGGAGATCGCCGCAGTCGTCGACGCCATGCTCGCCGCCCGCACGCGACGACCCCATCCGGGACTCGACGACAAGGTGCTCACCGAGTGGAACGCGCTGTACGTGGCTGGGCTGGTCGAGGCCGCAGCGGCGCTCGGTCGGCCCGACTGGCTCACCGACGCCGAACGAACCGCCCGCTTCCTGCTCGAACGACTCCGCGGAGCGGACCGACGGTGGATGCGGTCATGGCAGGCCACCAGCGGTGACGGCAGCGACGGCCGCGCCAACCACCTCGCATACGCAGCGGACCACGGAGCGCTGCTCGACGCGTTCATCTGCCTCCATGAAGCGACCGGCCGCCGGTTCTGGCTGAGCGAGGCCGTCGCCGTCGCAGAGGACCTCGACCGGCTCTTCATCGACGACGACGGAACCGTCTCCTCGACCGGGAGCGATGCCCCGCCGCTGCTCGTGCGTCCCCGCGAGGTGACCGACAACGCGACGCCATCCGCAGCGAGCCTGGCCGCCACCGGCTTCCTGCGTCTCGGCGCCCTGACCGGCGACGGGCGTTGGGAGGAACGGGCCCGGGCCGTGCTCGGTCCGCTCGTCCATCTCGCCACGACGCACCCGCTCGGCTTCGGCCATCTCCTGTGGGCTTCTGAGATGGACGCCGTCGGCATGGAGGAGCTCGTCGTCACGGGTGACCGACCCGACCTCGTCGAGGTCGCGCTGCGGGCGTTCCGTCCCACGACGGTGCTGAGGTGGGGTGAACCCGACGACGGTCCGCTCTGGGAGGGACGCAGCGAGACGGGAGTCGATGGACGCGCCTACCTCTGCCGCGACCACGTCTGTGCGGCACCGATCGACGACCCCGAACTTCTCCGCGCCGCGCTGCGGCCGGAGCACCCGCCGGGCTAGCAACGCTCCAATCCAGCCCGCGTCTGCTCGTACCGAGAACGTCTCACGTCGATATTCGACGTGAGACGTGCCGAGTTCAGGAGTAGGGCGAGTTCAGGAGTAGGGCGAGTTCAGGAGTAGGGAGGGAGCGGGCCGGTGTACGGGGGCGGCGTCATCGGATCGGGTGCCGTTGGTGCTGGGTTCGGCATGGGCGGGACGGCTCCGGCTCCGACACCCACCTTGTGGTCGGCGACCTCGAGGTAGGGCTCGACGTGGTGGTCCAACATGCCCTT
>CAYSCB010000264.1:0-4688 GCA_964429335.1 uncultured Aquihabitans sp. | reverse complement strand
CACAGCTCCGTCCACCGGCGCACGACCCGCTTGAGGTGCGTCTAGCCGGACACAACCGCGCCGATGTCGGTCGCCTCGCGGACCCGTGCGGTGGCCTCGTCGACGATCCCCCCGACCGGAGACTACCGATGGGGTGTCACCGGCTCACCGGCCGCGCCCGGGCACGAGCCCTCCGGACCGGTCGTGGGAACCACCTCACGCGAGGCGCTCTGCCAGGTATCCCTCCAACTCCCCGACGGGTACGCGCTCCTGGTCCATCGAGTCACGGTCACGGACCGTCACCGCCGCGTCCTCGATCGAATCGAAGTCGTAGGTGACGCAGAACGGCGTCCCCAGCTCGTCCTGACGTCGGTACCGACGACCGATCGACTGCGTCTCGTCGTAGTCGCACATGAACGATCGCCGCAGCTGCGCCGCGATCTCCCCTGCCGGACCCGTCAGCTCGGGCTTGCGTAACAACGGTAGGACCGCGGCCTTGTACGGAGCGATGCGATGGTGGAACCGCAGCACCACGCGCGTCTCGCCACGGACCTCCTCCTCGTCGTACGCGGCCATCAGGAACGCCATGGCGGTGCGGGTCGCTCCTGCGGCGGGCTCGATGACGTGCGGCGTCCACCGCTCGTCGGCCGCCTGGTCGTACCACTCGAGCCGCTCACCGGAGTGCGCCGCGTGCTGGGTGAGGTCGAAGTCGCCTCGATTCGCGATGCCCTCGAGCTCGTCCCATCCCCACGGGAACAGGAACTCCACATCCGAGGTCCCCGAGGAGTAGTGCGACAGCTCGTCCGCATCGTGTGCCCTGACCCGGAGCCTGTCCGCGGGCATCCCGTGGTCGAGGTACCACCGGTACCGCTCGTCGCACCAGTACTCGTACCAGCGCTGCGCGTCGGCCGGAGGCACGAAGAACTCCATCTCCATCTGCTCGAACTCGCGGGTCCGGAACACGAACTGACCTGGTGTGATCTCGTTGCGGAACGACTTGCCGATCTGGGCGATGCCGAACGGAGGTCGGACACGGGTCGTGTCGATCACGTTCTTGAAGTTGATGAACATCCCCTGCGCCGTCTCCGGGCGCAGGTAGGCGATCGATGCGGCATCCTCCACCGGGCCGGCCTGGGTCTTGAACATCAGGTTGAACTGGCGTGGCTCGGTGAACGTCCCCTGCTTGCCGCAGCTGGGACAGCGGTCGGGGTCATCCAGCTTGTCGAGTCGCCACCGCGTGTGGCAGTTCGTGCAGTCGACGAGCGGGTCGGTGAAGTTGGCCAGGTGACCGGATGCCTCCCAGATCTGCGGAGGCGACAGGATCGACGCGTCCAGACCCACGACATCGCCACGGAGCTGCACCATGGAACGCCACCATGCGTCCTTGACGTTGCGCAGCAGCAGCACACCGATCGGCCCGTAGTCGTACGTCGAGCGGAACCCGCCGTAGATCTCCGCCGACGGGTACACGAAGCCGCGGCGCTTCGTGAGGTTCACGATCTTGTCGAACAACTCCGGCGACGGCGTCGCCTGAACATCAGGGGCGTCGGACATGGGAGCCGAGCGTACCGGCGCTCCGAGCCGACGGGATTCGGTCCGTCGGATCCACGCGATGCGCCGCTACGGTGACGCGTGTGCAGCCATCGCAAGGATGCTCCCGGTCATGAGCCAATGGAACCCGCCACCGCCTGAGGGCGGGGACGGCAACGGCGCGCCCACCGATCCATCCCAGGTACCGCCTCCACCCGGATCGTACGGCCAACCGCCGACCCTGCCCGATGTCCCGGCGCAACCCGGAGCGTACGGCCAACCGCCAGCTCCTCCGCAGTACGGCACACCCCAGTACGGCGCTCCTCCTCCCGGCGCCTACGGCCAACCACCCGCTCCACCCCAGTACGGGACACCCCAGTACGGGACACCCCAGTACGGGACACCCCAGTACGGGGGCTACCAGCCTCCGGCTGCTCCGTACCAGTACGGACAGGGCCTGCCGACGACCGCTGTCCTCGCTTCACCAGGGCGCCGGATCGGCGGGTACCTGATCGACGTCGTGATCCTGGTCATCGTCAGCATCCCGGTGTGGCTCCTCGCCTTCGGCCTCCTCGGCACCACGTCGACGCAGACCAGCACGTTCGACGGAACCAACACGACGACCCTCGACGGGGTGGGCCTCGGCGGGTTCTTCCTCCTCCTGATCGGCATTTCCGTGATCCAGGTGCTGTACCACGTGGCGTTCGTCGCCATGAAGGGTCAGACACCCGGTGCGATGCTCGTCAAGGTCCGCGTCGTGCGGCTCTCCGACGGCGAGATCCCCGGTTGGGGACCAGCGATCATGCGATGGGTCCCCAACCTGGTCGGCTTCGTGCCGTGTGTCGGAAGCCTGCTCACCATCGCGCTCTGGATCTGGGCGCTGGTGAACCTCTTCGCCAACGAACGTCGCCAGACACCGTTCGACCTCGCGGCCAAGACCGTCGTCGTCGCCGCCTGACCCACATCCGGATCTCTGTTCCCACCACCACTCGGAGGCACCCCCATGAGTGATCCCAACTTCCCGCCACCGCCGCCGGGTGGTGGCGCGCCGCCACCGCCACCGCCCCCCGGAGGCACACCTCCGCCGCCAGGTGGTGGGTTCACCCCCGGTGCTCCCCCACCCGCACAGCCGCCACCCCCCGGCGGCTATGGCGGCGGCGGCTTCACGCCGCCACCGGCCCAGCCATACGGCGGCGGCGGAGGCCAGATGCCGCAACTGGATGTCGGCGCATCCATCTCCTACGGCTGGAAGAAGTTCCAGGAGAACGCCGGACCCTTCGTGATCCTGATGTTGATCGTGCTCGCTGCGACGTTCGTCGTATCGATGATCGGCCAGCTCGTGCTGCTTCCCGCCATCAACGACAACGGCAGGGCCGGCGCCGTCCTGAGCCTTGTCGGGTTCTCCTTGGTCTTCGTCCTGCAGTTCGTCGTGGCGTTCTTCGTGCAGGCAGGTGTCTTCCGGGCCGGTCTCGGCGTCACGCGGGGCCAGACGCCCGAGATCTCGATGCTCACCGAAACGACCAACCTCGCCCCGTTCGCGCTCACCGTCATCCTGGTCGGCCTCGGCGCGTTCGTCGGCTACATCCTCTGCATCATCCCCGGCATCATCTGGCTGATCTTCACCGCGTACGCGCCGATCATCGCTCTCGACAAGGGCGTTGGACCCGGTGACGCGATCAGGCAGAGCATCGACTGGGTCAAGGACAACTTCGGCAAGGTGTTCCTCGTCCTGTTGGTGTCCTACCTCGTGTACTACGTGGGTGTGCTGTTGTGCTGCGTGGGCGTCCTGGCCACCGGTCCGATCGCGCTCGTGTCGATCATCTACTCGTACCGTGCGCTGAACCAGGAGCCGGTCGTCCCCTGATCTCCCGGTTCCTGTCGGTCAGACAACCACTCACCTGACCGCCGGACACGTCCGAGGGGCCCTTCGGGGCCCCTCGGCGCGTTCCCGGTCAGAGGTCGTGGGCGACGTGGAGCGATCGGAGGCGACGTTCGATGTGGGCTTCCAACGCGGATGTCGCGATCGACTCCACGTCGTGGGTGACCGCCCCTTCCGGTAGCGACAACGCGACGTTCAGTCCGCCGCCCAGCACCGCACGTGACACCGCCAGCGCCTCGGTCGACACGGGTCGGCCGCCACCGCAGGAACGGCACCGCACCCCGCCGGCCTCGATCGCCAGCCACATCTCCCCCTCCTCCTCGCCGCAGCCCACGCACGCGTCGAGCTCAGGAGCAACCCCTTCCACCGCGAGCAGCTTGAGGAAGAACGCCCCGGCGACGAGCGGCGGGTTCCGCTTTTCGATCGTGCGAAGCCCACCCACGAGCATGTCGTGCAGCCGAGGTTGCGGTTCCCGATCCTGGGCGAGCTGCTCCACGGCCTCGAGCAAGGACGCTGCCCGACTCAGACGCGACAGGTCCTCACGAGTCCGGCGGAACGGTTCGACGGTCTCGGTCTGGGTGACGATGTCGAGGTCGCCACGACCCTCGTGCAACTGCACGGACACATAGGAGCCGGGCTCAAGGCGCGAGCCGAACTTCGACCCGGTCCGACGCACACCCTTCGCCACAGCCCGAACCTTTCCGGTCGATCGGGTCATGAGCACCACGACGCGGTCCGCTTCCCCCAGCTTGTGGGTCCGCAGCACGACAGCGACGTCGCGGTAGAGGCTCACAGCCGATCCGGATCAGGCCTCGTCAGAATCGGCGAGCCCACCGAAGCGCCGGTCCCGACGTTGGAACTCGTCGATCGCGGCGTACAGGTCACCTCGACGGAAGTCCGGCCAGAGGACATCGGTGAACACCAGCTCCGAGTACGCCAGCTCCCAGAGAAGGAAGTTCGAGATCCGGTACTCACCGGAGGTTCGGACCATCAACTCCGGATCCGGCAGGTCCGGGTCATAGAGGTGACGACGGATCGTCCGCTCGTCGATCTTGTCCGCCTTCACCCCCTCACGGACGATGTCACGCACTGCGTCGACGAGCTCGGCACGACCGCCGTAGTTGAACGCCATCGACAACGTCATCGCGCTGTTGTCCCGGGTCAGCTCCTCGGTCTCGATGATGCGCTTCAGCACCCGCCTCGGGACCCGCCAGTCCCGACGGCCGAGGAACTGCACCTTCACGTCCTTGGCGTTCAGCTCGTCGCGCCGCGTCATAAGAAGACGCTCGTTGAAGCCCAT
>CAYSCB010000263.1:0-4692 GCA_964429335.1 uncultured Aquihabitans sp. | reverse complement strand
TGCTCCGTGGTCGTGAGGCCGATGTCGGTCGTGAGGTCGGCGTCCATGCCGCCACCATATCGAACACCAGTTCCGTGCTGCAAGTCGTTTCCTGGATTTCTTGCAGACGCAGATCTCCGACCGACTTCAGCGCCCACAGCGCCCACAGCACCCCAATCTGGGGGTGGAAATCGACAGAACGTGTCGATTCTGACCCCTAGATCGGGGGGTGGAGTGTCGACCGAGCCGGGCTCGTCCTCCTCGGCCGGAAGTCGCCGGTCTCGGGTGCTTCGATGAAGCCGACCTGCAATCTTCGTCGGCCGCGATCTCGCAGAATCGGTTGATGAGCACGGTCTTGCCGACGCCGCGCAGACCAACCGACATCAGACACAGCGGTGCGGATGTTGGAGCGTTGCGGTGCGGTGATCGAGAACACGGCACCGAGTTGCTCACAGGCACGGAACACGTCGTGTTGGTAGCCGGCTGAGTCGATGCGCACCCACAAGTGTGCTGCACGGCGCGGACGAGCCACTCCTCGTCGCGCACCGCGACCTGGGCGCCGCCGGCGATCTGGTCCAGGAACGCGCCCGGCGTCGCGTGCCCGTTTGTCGTGGCACTCATTGAGCCTCAATCCACCGTCCGGCCGGGGTGGTCGTCGACGTGCTGGTGTCGGCTGGTGGCTGTGATGGTCTGAGTGTCTGATCGGTGTTGGTGGGCGCGTCACCCGAAGCCGGCTTCGCGGGTGTCGGGTTGTCAGCGCGGGGTGGGTTCTGCGGTGCGCCGGCCGCTGGGGTGGGTTGCACCCGCAGCAATCGCGCACATACCAGGGTCAACAGCTTGCGGCCCGCAAGCACCGCCCCCTCACGGTCACCGAGACGGACCACCGAGTTGACCAGCTCCTCCAGGCCCAGCCGGGAAATCAACGTCGCGGCCAGCAACAGCCAGGCGTTCGGTACCACCGCCGGGCTGTCGAAGGTCGCCTCGATCCGGTCCAACCTGCGCGAAGCGGTGCTCACAGAAAGTGCCTCCCGGTCGCGATGTCGTGACGACGTAGAACACCGTCATCACCCCAGTCATGGAGGCACTTTCCAACGACGCGCCCAACCCCCAACAGCTACCCCGACGGTGGATCCAGGCTCAGATCTTGACGATCGAACGGACCTGTGCGAGCAGGTCGTCCTCCTGGCGGTGGTAGATGGTCGGCAGGTCCGTGGCGTCCTGGTGCGCCTCGGCGATCCACTCCATCACCCGGTGGCAGTCGTTCTTCTCACGAACCCTGGTCACGGGTCCCACCTCCAACGCGGGATGCGCAGGATCCAGCGACACGGCGATCGGCAGGACGAACCGACAGCCGATCATCAGGTTCATCGTGCCGTCGTAGAGCGGCTGGAGGTGGACGGTCTCGGCCTCCTCGGGTTCCACGCCGCGCATCTGACGCCACTGCGCCCGGATCTTCTGGGCCATCTCCGCCGCGACGGAGAGGTCCTGGCTGCCGCTCGCAGCCATCGCGAGGATCTGGCCGCCATCCGACATCCGCCGGTCCAGCTCGTGGCGCATCAGGATGTTGTTCGCGCGCACCAGCGCCGGATCGAGCTTCACCCGTCGTCGTGAATGGGTCTGCGGCACGCTGAGGAACGTCCGTGCCCCGCACTGCAGCACCTGCAGTGCCGGGACGCTGAAGGCCTGGCGGGTGGTGACCATCCGGCTGACCAGCACGTTGAACCGCGGCGCCAGGTCCTCGACCCCGATCGACTCGCCGAGCACCCCGTAGGTGCGTCCGGCGGAGCACATGGCGTCGATCATCGCCCCGCCGACCAGCGCGATGTCGATGATCTGACCGTGGTTGGTGACGACCGCGACGTTGCAGCCCTCGTTGAACACGAGCTGGTACATGGCGTCGAGGCGTTCGGCGACGACGGGGTCGCGGAAGCGTCCGAGGAGCCACCCGAAGTTCGGGTATGCGGCGTTGGCGTAGAGCTCGATGGTGTCGGTGCCGGCGGGTTGGGGTTCGACGACGACGCACGTCGGGTCGTGGAACTCGAGCGCGGGTGAGTACGCCAGGGGTTCGAGCAGCGAGTTGTGACCTTGACGGGCCAGGCTCGACAGGACCTTGTAGTAGGTCGCGGGGTCGGTCGCTTCGAGCAGCGCGCGGGACTCCTCGACCGGTGATCGTGCCGCTCCCGCGCCTTCACCGGTGCCGGCAGGGTGCTCCGACGTTCTGCCCTCTGCACCGTCGGGCGCGGCGTCTCCGACGACCCGGAGGTCCGGTCGTTCGGCCTTGGAGCGATCCGCGCGCGGGGTCATGGTCACCATTGTGGCCCTGCTCGGCCACTGAGGTGTCCCGAAGCAGGTTCAGCCGCCCGTGAGCGCCGCGATGGATCCGGTGGTCTCCACCAGTGCCTCGAGCAGGCCGTCGACGTCGCCGACGACGTCCGGGTCGACGGTGATGCCGATGCCCAGCTGGTCGCAATAGGACAACACACCGATGATGCACGCGATGTTGCCGACACCGGTGATGATCGGCTGGAGCTCCCGGAGACGGGCGCCGAGGAGATAGAGCGGGATCTCGGAACCGGGAAGGTTCGACACGGCGAGGTTGACCAGCGGCTGGCGGGCGAGCACCTCCGGTATCGCACGTCGCAGGAGCGGGATCGGAACCAGGTCGACGACGGAGAACAGCGGGCGCAGCCGTCCTGACTGCCCGGACGCCTTCCGCTCGATCATCTCCTCGTGGATCGTCCGCAGCGCCACGAGTGGGTCGTCGATGTCGACGGGGATGCCGGTCACCAGGAACGAGAAGGAGTTGCCCGGATCGGCCCCCGTCGCGTCGCCGACGGGCACGAGCACCTTCGGAACCCGTCCGGACATCGCGTCCACGCGCTGCGGACCGAGCACCTGACGCAACGACATGGCGACGGCGGTCAGGATCACGTCGTTGAGCGTGACGCCATGGGTCCGGGCGAACTGCTGCAACGGCGTGAACGGCACCGACGCCCACACGAAGTCCCGTCGCGTGCCGACTCTGCCGGTCAGAGGCGCGGGCGGCGCCGGTTCCGGCGACGACGTGAGCGACCTGAGCACGGACGCAGCACGCGACACGACGTGCCGCGGGTCCAACAGCTGCCGCGTCGCGCCGACGAGGAGCCCGAGCTGGCTCCGGTGACGGGCGACGAGGCCGGCCGCGACCAGGCCGGCCGGTCCGACCGCTGCAGCCGGTCGCCACGGAGTCGGCGGCGAACCCGGCGGCCCGTCCGGTTCGAAGTCGAGCAGGGCGGCGGCCACCCGCAACAGCGAGAGACCGTCCGCGAGCACGTGATGGACCCGCAGCAGCAGCGCGACGTCACCGTCGTCCAGGCCGTCCACCAACAACAGGTCCCACAGCGGGTGAGCGGAGTCGAGCGGCTGTCCCAACGCCTCGGCGACGACACCACGCAGCTCCAGGTCGCTGCCGGGCCGGTCGAGCGTCACCGTCCGGACGTGCCGTGCGATGTCGAAGTCCTCGTCGTCGGCCCACACCGGCCGTGCGAGGTCGAGCGGGACACCCCGGACGCGTTGGCGGAAGCGCGGAGCGAGGTGGAGGCGTGACTCCACGTGATCCCGAAGGTCCTCCAGCCGGAGCCGTCCTTCGCCGTCGCGGAGCGGGTCACCCTCCAAGCGGCAGAGCGCGCCGATCTGCAACTGGATCTGCGGAGTCGTGGCGCACCACAGCGTGGCGTCCTGGGGGCTCACCGGTTCCATGTCCGTCGCACCCTCCCCCGCACGCTCGGGCCCTCGCCGCGCGAGTGTAGGGCGCTCGGCCGGCGACGCGCGCCGGATCAACCGGACCGCACCGACTCCATCGCCGGTCGATCGCTCACGGGATCCGATGCCGCCCTGCGGCGCGCAGCCCACCGTGCACCCTGATGCACCTCGAGCGGGTACACGGCCCGTGCACGGTCGGCCTCGAACAGGTTCATCGGGTTCCGGCCAGCGTGTGCGGCGATCTGGTGGTTCGGTCGGATCAGGGTGATCCGACGGTCAGGATGGCGTCGTCGCCAGGCACGCAGCTCACGTTCGAGCATGAAACCGGCACCACGACCCATCGGTCCCATGTGGGGCCCCGCCAACGGAGCGACCACGATGACCTCCTCCGCGTCCGCCGCCGCGTCGATCGAGGTGACCGACCACATGCCGCCGTCGATGTAGAGACGACCGTCGATCCGGTGCGGGGGCAGCAGCCCGGGGACCGCCGAGGACGCCGCGACCAGATCCGCGAGCGGGTACCGGCCGCCGTCGAGGATGTGTCGGCGGCGGGTGCGCACGCACACGGCCGACACCGACACCAGCGGATGGGTCGCACCGTCGAACACGCTGCGGGCCACCTTCGCGAGCACGCCGCGCTGGCGATTCGGGACCGACGGCGCCTCCATCGACGCGACGTCGTCGTAGTCGATGCCGAGAGCGACGACCGAGGCGGCCCACGATCCGGCGGACGTGCCGAGCGCCGGGGCGGTCGCGACCGGGACACCGGCGGCGGCCAGGCCGTGCGCCACCCCCACGCAGTAGCCGATGCCGAACACCCCGCCCCCGCCGTACACCATCGACAGCGGATGCGGACCGGCGATCACCGCGGGGGCGCCGTCGACGTCGACGTTGCCGGCATCGCTGGGCTCATGGTGGGCCATGACACGCTCCAGTTCGACGACGGGTCGAACCCGTCACCAACCCCGCCAC
>CAYSCB010000262.1:0-4716 GCA_964429335.1 uncultured Aquihabitans sp. | reverse complement strand
GCGATCTCCTGCACCGGCGTGGCCCCGGCCTCCTGCAGGTGGTAGGAGCACACGTTCATCGGGTTCCACTTGGGGATGTGCGCATTGCAGAACGCGAACATGTCCACGATCAGCCGTCGGCTTGCGCCCGGCGGGAAGATGTACGTGCCCCGGGACAGGTACTCCTTGACGATGTCGTTCTGCGTCGTGCCGCGTAGCGCCGTGCTGTCGACGCCGTGTTCGGCGGCGTTGGCGACGTACAGGCCGAGCAGCCACGCGGCGGTCGCGTTGATCGTCATCGACGTGTTCATCTCGCCGGTGGGGATGCCGTCGAGGAGCGTGCGCATGTGTCCGAGGTGGGCGACCGGGACGCCGACCTTGCCCACCTCGCCGTGGGCGAGCTGATGGTCGGGGTCGTAGCCGGTCTGGGTGGGGAGGTCGAACGCGATCGACAGACCGGTCTGGCCCTTGGCGAGGTTGGTCCGGTACAGCTCGTTGGACGCCTTGGCGGTCGAGTGGCCGGAGTACGTGCGCATCAGCCACGGGCGGTCCCGTTCGGGGAGAGATGCCATGGGAACCATTGTCGGTTCTGTGCACGACGGGTGCCACATCGACGGCGGCGAGCTCTCACAGCGGGGGCGGAGCGAGGGCCACGAGGCCAGCGCCTGGGTGGGCGCTGGTGGCGATGCGTTTGGAGGGAGATGGTGTCCCCCGCTCCATTGCCCCGGCTGTGGGGTTGTGCCGGTGGGGGCGAAGTCCACCGACACCAGTAGTATCGGCGGACCGCCCGCCGCCTTGAGGACTTTCCTCCGATGCTCCCGCCGTCCCCCGAACGAGGCCGATCCGTCGATGCCCGCCGCTGAGCTCCTGTCCGTCGTGGCGGCAGGATCGGCGAGCGACGGCGGCACGGCCGACCTGCTGCTCGGCGACGACTTCTTCCCGTGGATCGTGCTCGCGCTGGGCGCAGCGATGGTCGTCGGCAACGTGTTGGCGTTGGTTCGGCCGCCGGCGGAGGGCGGACGGGCGCCGGTCGGTCGGGCAGCGGCGATGATCGTGGTCGGCGTCGTCGCCGCGATCTGGGGCGCTGCCAGCCTGCTGATCTGATCTCACGGGTCAGACGCGACGCCGGGCGGGCCAGTCCGTGGTCGAGATCGACCGCTCAGCCCCCGGACGTGGCGCACTGCAGCGCCTGTGCCTGTGCGAGCTTCGTGATGCCGTCCTGATCGTTGCGCAGCACCATGTCGTTGAACTTCTGCTCTCCGACCCGCTTGATCATCCCGTCGACGATGCACGTGGCGAGCTTCTCGGGGATGCCGCCATCGGTGAGCTGCTCGAGCAGCTGGTCGCGGACGCTGCCGATCCCGGTGGAGGTCGTGGTGGCCGGACAGCGCGTTCCGGGTGCGGGTGTCGTCAGGTCGACGAAGTACCCGACGACCGCGTCCTCGATGCACGCGCCGCCCCGCAGGAACGCCGTGTGGCCGTCGCCCTCGTAGGTCAGCAGAACGCTTCCCGTGAGCGCCGCCGACATCTGCTCGGCCCACGCGTACGGGGTCGCCGGGTCACCGACGGTGCCGATCACGAGGATGGGTGGTGCGCCCGCAGCGGACGGTGCCGGTGTCGGCTCTGCGGGATCCGGCCAGTCGGAGCAGCTCGTGAGTCCGGCTCCCAGCAGCGGACCGAAGGTGGGTGCCGCCTCGGTGATCCGCGTCTCGGCGGCCCTGGCCTCGGCCTCGGTGGGTCGGTCCTTCTGATCGGCGCAGTTCACCATTGCCTGCGCGTCGCTGGAGTTGTCGTAGGTGCCGTCGGGCTGTCGGCCGGTCTGGCGGTCGACGAGGGCCAGGATTGTCTTCGCTCCGTCGCCCCGGACGTCCTTGATCGCCTGCGCGGTCGCTCCCCACGTCGAGTTGTCGTAGAGGGCGGTGGCGAGTCCGTAGTCGAAGAGGTCCCGGCCGAGGGTGCGCTGTCCCGAGGAGGTCTTGACGGTGACCGGATCCTTGTCGAGCGACGCCCGGGTCGCGGCGATCGCCGCAGCGGTGTCGGGGTGCAGGGCGCAGTTCGGGTCCTTGTCGCACGCAGCGACGAAGTTGGCGAGCGTGTGCTCGAACCCGGTCGCCTGCGCCAACGCCTCGTCGACCGAATCGGTCGTCGGGCTGATCGATCCGTCGAGCACCATCGCCCGGATGTTCTTCGGGAACATCGCGGCGTAGGTCGCGCCGATCGACGTGCCGTAGGAGTACCCGAGGAAGTTCAACTTCTCGTCGCCGACGGCAGCCCGGATCCGGTCGAGGTCGGCAGCCACGTCCGCGGTGCTCATGTGCCGGATGAGGTCGGGGTTGCGCTGCTCACAGCCCTCGCGCAGCTCCTTCTGGTCGGCTTCGAGCTTGCGTCGGTCCGCCTCGTTCTCCGGAGTGAGGTCACCGGTGAGCTGGGCGTCCTTCTGCGCGTCGTCGAGGCAGTGCACCGGTGAGCTGTCCCCGACGCCGCGCGGATCGAACGAGACCAGGTCGAAGCGGTCGGTGAGCTCGGCGGGGAACGCCGACGCGGCTTTCGCGAGGAACTCGAGACCGGAACCGCCGGGTCCGCCCGGGTTCATGACCAGGGATCCGATCCGGTCCTTGGCTGATCCGGTCGATGGCTTGCGGGCCAGCGCGAGGGTGATGGTCCTGCCGTCGGGTTCGGCAGGATCGACCGGCACGGCGAGCGATGAGCACTGCAGGCCGGCCTGGGAGGTCAGCTTGCCGGTGCACGGCGTCCAGGACAGCGATCCGTGCGGGTCGGTCGTCGATCCGGTGGTCGGTCTCGGTCCGGACTCCTTCTGTGCGGTGACCTCCGAGGTGCCGCGACAACCTGTCGACAGGAGAGCGATGGTGGCGAGCAGGCACACGGCGAACAGGCGCGCCGCAGGTCGGGCCGGAAGGGATCGGGTCACGACGGTGGAGGTTACCGACGCCGCGTCAGGGTCGGATCCCACCGTCCGGGCCCGCCGAGCAGCCTCTCAGGGGTCGGCTCGGGGGGTGTCGGGGTTCTAGCGTGCGGGCACCATGGCAGTGATCGATCTGGCCGAACGCCACGCCCGCCACCGCCAGTCGGTCCTGCTGGTAGCCGTCGGCGCGTACATCGGCATGTCGCTGATGGCGAACGTGATGTCGGTGCGCATCGTGCTGCTCGGGCCGTGGGCGATCGACGCCGGCACGCTCACCTACCCGTTGACCTTCACGCTCCGCGACGTCGTGCACAAGGCGGGTGGGCGGACCGCGGCCCGGGTCACGATCATGACCGCAGCGGCGCTGAACCTGGTCATGGTGGCAGCGTTCTGGGTGACGGCCCGACTACCGCCGGACCTGTCGGTCGGTGCCCAGACGGAGTTCGGAGCGGTCCTCGTGCCGGTCGCCCGCATCGTCGTCGCGTCGATCGTGGCCCCGGTCCTCGCCGAGCTCCTCGACACCGAGATCTACCACCGGGTGATGGAACGACTGGGTGGACGCCACCAGTGGGCCCGCGTCGTGGTGTCGAACGCTGTGTCCATCCCGGCCGACTCGTTGGTGTTCGCCGTCATCGCGTTCGCCGGCAACGTGCCGGTGTCGGCCCTCGTGCAGATCATGTGGACGAACGTGCTGCTGAAGACGTTGACGACGGCCTTCACGTGGCCGCTTATCTACGCCGTGCGCGAGCCGGGTGATCCCGAGGATCCCTCCGCGGGGGAGCTCGCCGCGTGACCGCACTCGACGAAGGACCCCGGGACCCTCAACGAGCCGTCACGGGTTGAGCACCGTCGCGCTGCAGCCCGGCGTCAACGTGCGGTCGAACGCGCCGTTCATGAACCGGTCGAGCGGGGAACCGGTGAAGGTGAGATCCGCGCTCGACCTGCCGCTCCCCGCGGCGGAGATCTGACCCGGGATCTCGAGGTGGCCGGCGGGACTCGCTGCGCCCGCCTTGCGGAACAGCGCCAACTCGAGGTGGCCACGGTTCCCGTCCGCCGGGCAGTACCCGTCCGATGCGCTGCGCAACGAGTCGAACAACGCGACGCTCATGCAGTCGGCTGCGTCCGGCACCGTGCCCTCCGGGGTGGACTCGCTCGGCTGGCAGTGGATCACCTGGTCGTCCATCCCCTGACCGATCAGCATCGGGACCGGAGCGCCGTCGCGTTCGGGCACCTTCGGGAACGGGTTCACGCCCGCAGGACCCGGCAGGTTCCACCGGATCCACGTGCACCAGGCGCCGATGCCGCTCTCGGGGTCCGCCGCAGACGCCTGGTCGGCACAGGTCCGGTCGATGCCGCCCTTGAAGTACTCGCCGGTCGTGTACGTCGCGGGCAGGTTCCACATCTCGGGGATCATCATCCGGTGGGCTCTCGCGTTGCGGTACGGCGCGGCCAGGCCCTGGACCTCCTTGGCGTCGGTCGCAGTGCACAGCGGCGCCATCTGCGCGACCGTCGTGGCACCCTCGGCGGTGGTGACCGCACGGAGATCCAGGTCGGCGGCCTTCGGTGGGAACGCCGGGGTTGCTGCGTCGCCCGACGGTGTGCCCCGCGCCGAAAGGGTGGCCCAGGATCCGAAGATGTAGGAGAACAGCATCGGGCCGATCTGGATCTCGAGCGCCGGGATCGGTAGGCCGAGCACCTCGATCGCGTGGTGCATCTCCCAGTCGGCCATACCGTTGCCTGCCTCGATGCCCTGGCCTTGCGGCTGGACGATGAAGTTCGAGGCCGGCGCGACGACGGCGACACCGGCAAGCCGC
>CAYSCB010000261.1:0-4718 GCA_964429335.1 uncultured Aquihabitans sp. | reverse complement strand
CGGAGCCCTTGCCGCCGAGGTTGCCCTCCTCGATGTACTTCTTGCCGTTGTCCCACGCCCCGCCGGCGTTCGACAGGAAGTTCGCCATCAGCGCGCCGACCACGATCGTCGCCGCGAGGTAGCCGCCCAGGGCGTAGGCACCGAGACCGAAGCCCACCACGATCGGCATGAGCACCGCGAGCAGCGCCGGCGTCGTGAGCTCGCGCAGCGCCGCGCTGGTGCAGATGTCGATCACCGGGCCGTAGTCGGGCTTCTCGGTGTAGTCCATGATCCCGGGCTTCTCCCGGAACTGGCGACGGACCTCCTGGACGACGGTCCCGGCGGTCCGGCCGACCGCGAGGATCGCGAGCGACGAGAACAGGAACACGACCGTCCCGCCGATGAGCGCCCCGGCGAACGTCTTCGGGTCCGCGATGTTGATCGACACCGCGTTGAACGCCGCCGCGATGTCGTTGCCGGCGATGCCGATCTCCGAGGCGATCGTCTCCCGGAACGATGCGAAGAGCGCGACCGCCGCGATCACCGCGGAGCCGATCGCGAAGCCCTTCGTGACGGCCTTGGTCGTGTTGCCGACGGTGTCGAGGCCGTCGAGGATGCGCTCGGTCTCGCCCTCGAGGTCGCCGGACATCTCGGCGATGCCCTGGGCGTTGTCGGCGATCGGGCCGAAGGTGTCCTCGGCGACCACGATGCCGGTCGTCGAGAGCATGCCGATCCCGGTGAGGGCGACGAGGTAGAAGGCGAACAGCACCTCGCCACCGCCGAGGGCGAGCCCGACGAGGATCGCGACGGCGATGGCGACAACCGCCCACACCGCGGACTCCATCCCCGACGAGATGCCCGACAGGACCACCGTCGCGGGACCGGTGCGGCCCGCCTCGGCGATGTCGCGCACCGGCTTGAACTCGCTGGAGGTGAAGTACTGCGTGATGCGGCTGGCGACCTGGCCGAGGACGACGCCGACGACCACCGCGAGGAACATGCGGAGCCCGACGTTCGACACCGGCGTGTCGCCCTCCCGGATGACCCGGATCACCGGGTTGCCCACGTAGCCGAACGCGAGCACCGCTGCGCCGATCAGCGCGATCAGCGATGCGATGTTGAGGCCCCGGTTGATCGGCTTGAGGGCGTCGGTCTCGCCCGAACGGGCCTTGACGAGGAAGATCGACACGATCGACGCGACCAGGCCGATCGCCATCATCGCGAGCGGGAAGATGAGCCCCTTCGCCCGCTGCGCCGGGAGCACACCGATCGACTGGAACGCGGTGACGCCCAGGATGATGTTCGCGACGAGCACCACGCCGAAGGACTCGAAGAGGTCCGACGCCATGCCGGCGCAGTCACCGACGTTGTCGCCCACGTTGTCGGCGATCGTCGCGGGGTTGCGGGGGTCGTCCTCGGGGATGCCGGCCTCGACCTTGCCGACGAGGTCGGCGCCGACGTCGGCCGCCTTGGTGAAGATGCCGCCACCGACCCGGAGGAACAGCGCGAGGAGCGATCCGCCGAAGCCGAAGCCGACGAGGATGGCCGACGCGGTGTTCTGGAACACCATCACGATGCCGGTCGCGCCGAGCAGGCCCAGACCGGCGGTGAACAGCCCGACGGTGCCGCCGGTGCGGAACGCGACCTGCAGCGCGGCGTCCATGCTGCCGCCCTTGGCCGCCGCGGCAGTGCGGACGTTCGCACGGGTGGCGAGCCACATGCCGAGGAAGCCGATGAAGCCCGAGAACGCGGCGCCGAGGAGGAAGGCGAGCATCCGGAACAGGCCGGACTGCCAGCGCTCGAGTCCCTCACCCGATCCAGGCTTCAGGATCTCGGTCGACGTCGCGAACACGATCGCCGCGAGCGGCACGACGATGACGAGGATCGTCCGGAACTGCCGCTTGATGTAGGCCATCGCGCCTTCGTGGACGGCGTCCGCGATCTCGTTCATCTTCTCGGTGCCGGCGTCCCTGGCCAGGACCCACTGCATCATCCCGTAGCCGACGGCGACGGCGACGACGGCGATGGCCGCCGCGAAGATCAACCAGAACCACTCCGCTCCCCCGAGCGTGAAGATCTGGTAGCCGCCCTCGGCGGCGAAGGTCTGCTGCATTGGTTCCCTCGATGGTCGGTTCTGTCCCCGGGCCCGACGCCGCGGTTCACGGTCGGACCAGCGCAGGGCACGCGGACGCGGACCGGGAGCACGTCCCGGTCCCAGCGGTACCGGGGCAGTTCAGTTGACGGGGAGGTCGCGGGTCAAAACCGCCTCAGCCGCCGACGGTCTCGGAGCGCTTCGACCGGCGGGACCGCAGCACCTCGATCGCGATCGGGATCAGCGACACGGCCACGACGAGCAGCAGGGCGATCTCGACGTGATCCGCGATGATCGCGACGTTGCCGAGGTAGTAGCCGAGCAGCGTGACGCCCACGCCCCACAGCAGGCCACCGACGACGTTGAACCGGACGAAGGTCGTGTACTCCATGTGGCCAGCTCCGGCGACGATCGGGCAGAACGTCCGCACGATCGGCACGAACCGTGCGAGGACGATGGCCCGGGGTCCGTGGCGTTCGAAGAACTCCTGGGCCTTCTCCAGGTGCTCCTGCTTGAAGAACCGCGAATCCGGTCGGCTGAACAGCGCGGGGCCGGCCTTGCGGCCGAAGACGTAGCCGACCTGGTCACCGGCGACCGCGGCGAGGAACACGCCGATGAGCAGCACCCAGATGTTGAACTGCACGTTCGGGAACGCGGTGGCGAAGGTGCCGGCGGCGAACATCCCGGCGGTGAACAGCAGCGAGTCGCCCGGGAGGAAGAAGCCGATCAGCAACCCCGACTCGGCGAAGATGATCGCGAAGATCAGCAGGTAGCCGCCGCGGGAGATGATCTTCTGCGGATCCAGCCAATCGGGGAGGAGCGCGAACACGGTCGCCAGGGTCAGCACGAGCGATCAGGGTAGTGGCGCACCCACAGCGGCAAGGGGCACCTCATCCCGCAGCGCCGGTCTTGGTGGGAGCGGTCGTGGTGGGAGCGGTCGTGGGAGCGGTGGTCGTGGTGGCCGACAGTGCGCCGTCGGCCATGCGGATCAGCGAACGGGCTTCGGCCACCGCTGCCTGGTAGCCGCCGAGGTCTCCGGCCTTGAGCTTCTCGTCGGCCTCGGCGAAGCGGGACTCGGCCTGGGCGAGCAGCTGCGCGGCGGTCTGGCCCGATGTGTCGGGCTCGGTCGTGGTGGTCGTGGCATCGTCCGGCAGCGTCGTGTCGGAGCCACCCCCGGCACCGGCACCTCCGAGGTGGCTGCCGGCCAGGTCGTCGATCGCGTCGTCGATCGTGTCACCGAAACCGACGTCGTCGCCGTTGGTGACCGCCACCTTCGTCAACGCGTACCGTCCGCTCTGCTCGGCTTTCGCGTACACCGGCCGCACGTAGAGCAGCGAGTTCTGGAACGGCAGGATCAACATGTTGCCGAACCGCACGCTCGAGCCGCTCCGGCCCACGATCGTCTGGTACTGCGACACCGGCGGGTACGTGACGATCTTCTGGTGCGCCTGCAGCGGGCCGTCGACCTTCGGTGGTTGCGCTCCGTCGGCGCCCGAGCTCATCACGATCTGGGTGAGCTTCCCGTAGGAGCCCGGGTCGTTGGACGCGACCATCACCGCGATGAGGTTCCGGCCGCTCTCGTCCTTCGACGACAGCACGAACGGCCGGGTCAGCACGAACTCCGGCTCGGATCCGGGCGTGAGCTGCATCAGCTGGTAGTAGGGCTCGATGCGGGCGAGGCTCGTCGTCGACTCGCCGGTCACCGGATCGGTCTCGACCGTCGTCGACGAGGAGTTCGGCGGCTGCTGCGCCACGCTCCACCCGTCGCTGTTGTTGAAGAACGCGGAGGGATCCGACTGGTGGTAGCGGCCCCACACCGTGGTCTGGACCTTGAACAGCAGCTCCGGGTACCGGAAGTGGCGGCTGAGCGACTCGGGGATGTCCGAGTCGTACAGGCCGGGGAACGCCGCGGCGTACGCGCGGATGATCGGGTCCTTCTTCCCGCCGTACAGCGTGTCGGCGAGGTACAGCTTCACCGTCCCGTCGTACGCGTCGACGACGGCCTTCACGCTGTTGCGGATGTAGTTGAAGTTGCCCGACAGCGCGGGGTCGACGTCGCCGGCTTCGACCCCTTCCGCGTACGGGTAGGTGTCCGCGAGGGTGTAGCCGTCGATGACGTACTTGATCCTCCCGTCGATCATCACGGGGTACGGATCGGTGTCGAGCGTCAGGTACGGAGCGACCTTCCTGACCCGTTCCTTCACGTCCCGCACGTAGATCACCTTGGACCGGGCTGTGAGGTTGCTGGAGATCAGCGGTTCGATCTCCCCGAAGCGCAGCGCGAACGCCGCGCGTCGCACGAACGAGTTCAGCGAGACGCCCGAGCGGCCCGTGTAGGTCGTGGAGATCCGGTCGGTGGACAGCTCCTTCTGGTCCGTGCCGACGATCGCGTATCCGGCCATGCCCTCACCGTGGTAGATCTCCGGTCGCTTCAGCTCCGGCAGACCGGTGGTGACCGCGGGGATGCCCTGGACGCGCAAGTCTGGTGCCCCACGAGCGTTCGTCGTGTTCGCAGGAGCGAGGGCGAGCCCGTAGCCGTGGGTGAAGATGAGGAGCAACTTCTCCCACGTCGGGGCGTTGAGCCCGCTCGGGTTCTGCTCCCGGTTCGACACGCTGGTCGGTGTGGTCGTCGGCGATCTCGCCCCTG
>CAYSCB010000260.1:0-4725 GCA_964429335.1 uncultured Aquihabitans sp. | reverse complement strand
GTCGCACGGGCCCGCGCCGCGAAGGAGCGCGCCGAGGAGGCGCTGCGATCAGATGCCGAGGACCCCGAGGCCCGCGCCGCGCTCGCCCGGGCCCAGGTCCGCCTCGAAGTCGCCGACGCCGCCTGACACACACGATCCTGTGAACTCGGGTCGGATCGCGACCGCATGGGGTGCTGGGTGACCCGAGTTCGGTAGGGGTGGTCGGTAACGTCAGGTCGGTGGCCCGCCGTCGTCTCGCCGTTGCGCTGATGGCCCCACCGACCGAGGCGGCCGAGGTGGACGTGTTGCGTCGGGCGGCCGGCCTGTCGGAGCCGTTCCACGTGGCGCCGCACCTGACGCTCGTCCCTCCGGTCAACGTCGCGGAGGTCGACCTGCCGACCGTGATGGTGCTCCTGCGACGCGTGGCCGCCGCAGCGCATCCGGTCGACCTGGACGTCGGACCGGTGGCGACGTTCCTGCCCGAGACCCCCACGCTGCACCTCACGGTCGGCGGAGCGGACGTCGACTGCCTCCGATCCCTGCGCGGCCATCTGCGCTCCGGTCCGTTCGACCGTCCGGACGTCTGGCCGTTCAACCCCCACGTCACGATCTGCGAGCAGGCGGACACTGCGCTGATCGATGCGGGGCTCCGGGCGTTCGCCGGACTGCGCCAGCGCTGGGCGGTCACGGCATTGCACCTGCTGGAGCAGCGTCGCCACGGGCCCGACCATCCCCGACACGGTCAGGCGTGCTGGATCCCTGTTCGGGAGGAGCCCCTCGGTGGTCCATCGGTCGTGGGTCGTGGGGGAGTGGAGCTGGTGCTGCGGACGGTGTCCACGGTGGAGCCCGACGTCGCCGATCTGGTGGACCTGCCTGCATCCGGTCCGTCCAGGACTCCCGGTCCGGAGCGGATCGTCGTCGTCGCCGAGTCGCCGGGCGATCCGGGGTCGCTGCTCGGTGCAGCAATCGGTCGTTGCGCCGAGGGGGCTACGGTTGCCGACCTGGACGTGGTCGGGGTGGCGGCCGGGAGCCGAGGCATCGGCGTCGGCTCCCAACTGCTCCGCTCCTGGGTCTCCGCGGCTGCGTCCCGTGGTGCGGAGGTGGTCACCGCTGCGCTGCACGACGATGACGTCGGGACCGGGTTCCTCCTCGCGCACGGCTTCGAGCAGGCGCACTCCCGGTGGTACCTCCGGCTCTGAACCATCGGCAGGGTTCGGCTTCGACGCCGACGCCTGTACCCTCATCCGAGTCATCGCGCATCGTTGCATCCGGTTGGAGGTCAGTCCGTGTTCGTGAGTCTGGTGGACATGCTTCGCACGCGTGCGGCGGAACAGGGATCCGACACGTCGTTCTGGTACCTCCTCGACGGCGAGGACGACGTGCTGGACATCACCTTCGCATCGCTCGACCGGGATGCGCGGGCGGTGGCGGTCCGCTTGGCGGAGGTCGGCAAGCCGGGTGACCGGGTCGTGATCCTCATGGCGCCGGGCCCCGACTTCCTGGCCGCCTACTTCGGGTGCCTCTATGCCGGGCTCATCGCGGTGCCCGCCTTCCTGCCGGACGTCATCAACGTGGACCGCAGCGTGCCGCGGTTGCGAGCGATCGCCCAGGACGCCGAAGCTGTGTGCATCCTGTCCGACGAGCTGTTCGTGTCGTTCCGGGAGCACCTGTGGAACCTGGCACCGGACCTCGCGCGCACACCGTGGGTGTCGATCGAGGAGGCGGTCGCCGACGGTGATGCCGAATCGTGGTCGGAACCCGATGCCTCACTCGACACGATCGCGTTCATCCAGTACACGTCCGGGTCGACGTCGTTGCCGAAGGGCGTCGTCCTCACCCACGGCAACCTGCTCGCGAACTCCGAGGTCATCCGCGCCAGCTGCGACATGGACGGCCGGTTCATCGGCGTGTCGTGGTTGCCGCCCTACCACGACATGGGACTCATCGGCGGAATCCTCCAGCCGATCTACCAGGGTCGTCCCCTGGCGCTCTTCTCGCCGATGGACTTCCTCGCCAAGCCCGTCCGCTGGCTCCGAGCGTTGTCGACGTACCAGGCGACGTTCTCGGGTGGTCCGAACTTCGCCTACGAGCTCTGTGTCCGACGCGTTCCCGAGGCCGATCGCGAAGGGCTCGACCTGTCGCACCTGGAGGGGCTGTACAACGGCGCAGAGCCGATCCGTGCATCCACGCTGGAGCGCTTCGCCGCCGCGTACGAACCGTACGGCTACCGGGCGACGGCCATGCGGCCCTGCTACGGGATGGCGGAGGCGACGTTGTACGTCACCTCGGCCGACGAGCCGGGTGCCGAGACCCTCGTCACGGCGTTCGACCGCTCCTCGCTCGCCGACGGCGTCGCAGCTCCTCCGGTGCCGGGGGAGCCGTCGGAGTCGCTCGTCTCCTGCGGATCCGCGAGGGCACTGCACGAAGTTCGCGTCGTGGATCCCGACACCTGCGAGGAGCTCGACGAGGGCCGGGTCGGAGAGATCTGGTACGCCGGTCCGAGCATCGGCCAGGGCTACTGGGGACGGCGCCGACAGACGGCGGAGACCTTCGACGCCCACACGACGAGCGGCGACGGCCCGTTCCTGCGCACCGGTGATCTCGGGTTCTTCCACGGAGGCGACCTCTACGTCGCCGGGCGGATCAAGGACATCCTGATCGTCCGTGGCCGCAACCTCTACCCACAGGACCTCGAGCTCGTCGCCGAATCGGTGCCGGGGATCAGGGCCGGCTGCGTGGCAGCGTTCGGCGTCGCGGACGTCGACGGATCGACCGACGGCGTGGCGATCGTCGCCGAGGTCAACGAGGCGACGATCGGCGACCTCGACGCCGCGGCACAGGCTGTCAGGGCGGCGGTGGTCGACCACTACCAGGTCGCCCCGACCGAGGTCGTGTTCATCACGCCGCGTTCGCTGCCCAAGACCTCGAGCGGCAAGATCCAGCGCCATGCCGCCAAGCAGCTGTTCGAGGAAGGGACGCTCGAGCGTGTCGGCGTCACGGCTCCGTGACCGACGCCGATATGGTGACGACGCCTGCACGACGAGGTCAGGGATCAGCCGCCGGACCGTCCGGTAGCGACGACAACATGGGGGGCACGTGAGCACCGAGGCAATCAAGGAAGCGATCCGGGCAGGAGCGGACGGCGACGATCTCGCATCGATCCCGCTCCCGAGCACCTACCGGGCGGCCCACACGCTGCGTGCCGAACAGGAGATGTTCGCCGGTGTGCCCTCCGCCGAGAAGGATCCGCGCAAGTCCCTCCACGTCGGTGAGGTGCCGCTACCGGAGCTCGCCCCGGACGAGGTCGTGGTTGCCGTCATGGCCAGCGCGATCAACTACAACACGGTGTGGACCTCGGTGTTCGAGCCGCTGTCGACCTTCCTGTTCCTCGACCGCTTCGCGCGGCAGGGGCAGTGGGAGCGACGCCACAGCCAGGACCACCACGTGGTCGGCTCCGACGGCTCCGGCATCGTGTTGCGCACCGGCAGCGCCGTTCGGAGCTGGAAGCCCGGCGACCGCGTGGTGATCGCCCCGGTCGTCACCCACGACCAGGATCCCCGGGCGACCGAGGATCAGATCCTCGCCGCGAACCAGAGGGCATGGGGTTTCGAGACGAACTTCGGTGGGCTCGCGGACCTGACCGTCGTCCGGGCATCCCAGCTGCTGCCAAAGCCGACCCATCTCAGCTGGGAGGAGGCTGCGGTCAACATGCTGTGCGCGGGCACGAGCTACCGGATGCTTGTCGGACCCCACGGCGCGGGGATGCGCCCGGGCGACGTCGTGCTCATCTGGGGTGCGACGGGAGGCATCGGCGGCTACGCCGTGCAACTCGTGCTCGAGGGAGGTGGCATCCCGGTCGCCGTCGTCTCGACGCCGGAGCGCGAGGCGGTGCTGCGCGAGCTCGGCTGCGAGCTCGTGATCAACCGCAACGCCGAGGACTACCGCTTCTGGAAGGACCCGCAGACCCAGGACGAGTCCGAGTGGCGGCGGCTCGGCAAGCAGATCCGCTCCATGGCGGGCTCGGATCCGGACATCGTGTTCGAGCACCCCGGCCGAGAGACCTTCGGGGCGTCGGTGTTCGTCGCGAAGGTGGGCGGGTCGATCGTCACCTGCGCGGCGACCACCGGATACGACCTCGAGTTCGACAACCGGCACCTCTGGATGAAGCTGAAGCGGATCATCGGATCGCACGGGGCGAACATGTACGAGAACCACCGGGTCAACACCCTGATCGACCGTGGCGTCATCCAGCCGCTGCTCACCGAGACCTACCGCCTGGACGACATCGGCGAGGCGGCGCTCGCGGTCAAGCAGAACCGGGCGGAGGGAAAGGTCGCGGTGCTGTGCCTCGCCGAGAGCGAAGGGCTGGGGATCGAGGACCACGACAAGCGTGCACGGGTCGGCGATGACCGCATCACGGCGTGGTCCCGGCTGTTCGCCCAGGCGCGGGCGGGTGAGCTGACCTGAGCGCTCAGCTGCGTCGGGCGGCGACCCGGGCAGCGATCTCGTCGAGGACCTCCCGCACCGGTCGTCGGTGGTCGGGGAGCCGTTCCTCGCCGTGCACCTCGCGATAGGTTGGATGTGACTCGATGTCGGTGTCGCCGGCCGGGATGCGGCCGATGACCCGACCCGGGTTGCCCGCCACGACCGAGAACGGCGGCACGTCCTGTGACACGACGGCGCCGGCGGAGATCACCGAGCCGCGTCCGATCGTGACGCCGCTGAGGACGATCGCCCGCAACCCGA
>CAYSCB010000259.1:0-4726 GCA_964429335.1 uncultured Aquihabitans sp. | reverse complement strand
CCGAGGTCCGGGACACCTTCGCCGAGATCCGCGCCGAGCTCGACCCCCATCTCGCGAAGGAGGAGCAGGTCCTCTTCCCGGCGATCCAGCAGCTCGCGCGTGACCCGCAGAAGAGCTCCCCGGGCGGCTCCCTCGAGAGCCCGATCTCGGTGATGATGCTCGAACACGATGCGGCCGGCGAGCTCCTGAGCCGCCTGCGCTCGCTCACCGACGGCTACACCACGCCGGCGGACGGCTGCGCCAGCTACCACGCCCTGTACGACGGGCTCGCCCAGTTCGAGTCGGACACGCACTCCCACATCCACAAGGAGAACAACCGCCTGTTCCCGATGGTCGTGGAGATGGAGCAGGATCTGGTCAGCTCCTGACGATGGCGAGCCACCGTCGATGACCGGACCCGAACATGCGGCCGAGGATCGTGCTTCCCGGGGCAGACCCCGGGGTGCTGCTGATCGCGTCCGGCTCGCCCAACGACAGGTCCGCTGGACGCTCCCGCTGATCGCACTGTTCGTCGCGGCAGGTCTGTCCGCCGCCACCCTCGAGAGCCGTTGGGCGACGCTGCACCTGCTGCTGGCCGGAGCGACGGTGCTGCTCATCAGCGCCGTGTCGTTGATGCTGACCATCACGTGGTCCGCGGCACCAGCACCACCCGACACGGCAGTCGCGATCCAGCGCATCGCAGTCTCCGTGGGCGTCGCCGTCCTCGTCACAGGACACCAGACCGGCGCGCCCTCGTGGGTTCCGATCCTCGGCGCCGCAGCGTATGCCGCCGGCCTGCTGCTGTTGGCGTGGCAACTCGTGACGACGGTCCGACGTGGTGTGGAGCGACGCTACGACGTCCCCGTCGCCGGGTATGCCGTGGCGCTCCTCGCCGGCACCGTCGGCGCTGCGCTCGGGGCCGACCTGCTCACCAACGCACCCATCACGGTCCGGGACGCGCACCGGGTCCTGAACCTGCTCGGACTCGTCGGCATCGTCATCGCCTCGACGCTGCCGTTCTACGTCGCGACCGTCGGCCGCTCGAAGATGTCGAAGGCAGCGACCCCGGGGCGTCTCATCACGATCGTCGCGGTCCAGGGCCTCTCGGTGGTGGTCGCGGTGGTCGGGCTGCTCACGTCGGCGTCAGCCGTCGCCGCAGCGGCACTGCTGGTCGACGCGGCGTGCGTCGCGACGACCGTGGCGCTGCTCCCCCGTCCGACACGACGCCAGCTGGAGTGGGCGGGACCCCGGCTCTACGGGCTCTGGTGCGGGGCGGCGTGGTGGATCGTCACCATCATCGTCGCAGCAGCCCAGGTCCTGAACGGCTCGTCGCCGCTCGCCGATCCGTGGCTGGCGGTGCTCACCGTCGCCGCGTACGGCCAGATCATCTGGGGATCGCTCGCCTACCTGCTGCCGGTCGTCCGCGGCGGCGGGCACAAGCTGCTGAGCGCCGGTTTCCTCCTCACGCGCTCGTGGCTCGGGCTCGTGGCCGCCAACGTGGTCGGCGTCGCGCTCGTGGTGGGACTCGGCCCGGCCGCCATCGCGGCAGCCGCGGTGTGGGTGCTCGACACCGTGGTGCGCTTCGCGCTGCTCCTCAGGATGCGGGAGGCGCCTTCGCCGGACGCGGCGACCACAGCGGGTAGTCGATCCCCGCGAGGTGGTTGATCACGTAGCCCTGCACCACCAGCAGGACCACGGCGAGCATGAGCACCAGGAGCTGGACGGGTTCGCGGAGGATCCCGAGCGACACGATCAACGTCGTGGCACCTGCCGGTGGGTGCGGAACCCGCAACCAGACCATGAGGCCGCTGGTGAGCCCGAGCGACATGGCCGCGGCACCGACCCGTGACCAGGTGACACCGGTGGCGAGGGCCGGACCCGCCGCGGTCAACCCGAACACGACGAGGGACAGGTAGCCGGCCGCGGCACCGATGGCGTGACCGCACACGGTGTTGCGAGGTGACGCCGCCGGCACCGTCGGCGTGTAGAAGAGCAGGAACGCCGTCGGACCGAGCGATGGGAAGATCAGGGCCTGACCCGTGAGCACCGCCGCAGCCGACATGATCGCGATCGAGATCACGCCGTTGATGAGCGCGAACAGGCCCATCACGTTGGTGGAGTTGTGACGGTCGACCAGTGCCGGGATGCGGAACCGCTCCCCGAGCCCGTAGACGATCGTCGCGATGTCGCCGCCGATGGGACCCGGCCGTTGCGGCGTCCCGGACGTCAGACGATCGGCGCGCTCGGGGTCAGTCATGGCGGACGAACCAGCGCAGTCCGGCAGCGGAGGCGAACAGCAGCATGGACAGGATCGCCGCGTTGCGGGCGAGGTGCGGATCGTGTGCCGCGATCCCCTCGAGCGCGACGACCAGCAGGAACGTCTGCAGCGACACCAGCAGGATCAGGTAGACGAGCAGACCACCGCTGCGGCGGCGTTCGGCCCGGATGGACGCCCTCATGGCTCGTCGACCCCCTTGGCCCAGACGACGCCGTCGCGCACGTCGACGTCGATCCGCGTGAGTGGCCGGTCCGGCGGACCGGCGACCGCGTCGCCCGTGACCGGGTTGAACACGCCGTCGTGGCATGGGCAGTAGAGCCGGTCCTGTTCCGGTTGCCAGAACACGACGCAGCCAAGATGCGTGCAACGCTGCGAGAAGGCCCGCAGCTCACCCCCCTGGAGATGCACCAGGATCGCCGGGTCGTCCTCGGTCGGATACCGGAACAGGTGGTCGGCGCCCTCGGGCACTGCGGAGAGCTCGACGATCGGTCGGGGTTCGCCGACGTTGGTCCGTTGCAACGACGCCCACGCCGCGGCACCGATCGTGCCAGCGGCGAACGCGCCGGACGCAGCGAGCAGGTAGCGGGTGAAATCACGTCGGGCGACCTGCTCCTCACCCGACGAGGTGAGCGGGAACTCGTCTCGCCACAACGGTGCGTCGGCATTGTCGTCGCATCCGAGGCACGGCAACTCGTCTGCTCCTCGGTGACCCCGACCGGCAGATGGATCGTCGGTGGCGGTCATGCCCACCCCTCCTCGATGCCGAACGGGTCGTCCTGCCAACGGGTCGCGACCTCGGTGCCCATCACGTCGATCGGACCGAGCGTCGCGTCGTCCACGACGGTGGCCACCTTCGTGAGGACCGGCTGGGAGCCGAACCGGAACTCGTGGATGAGCTCACCCCGACGGTTGCGCCGGTACTCCTCCTCGGTGCCGAACCACAGCGCCTCGCTCGGGCAGACCGACGCGCACATGGGAGCGAGGCCGGCGGAGGACCGGTCGTAGCACATGTCGCACTTCATCATCTGGTCCGGCAGCGCGAAGTACTTGGGCACCCCGAACGGGCAGGCGAGCACGCAGTTCGAGCAGCCGATGCAGCGCGGCTTCAGCGCGGACTGCACGACGCCGTCCTCGTTCTGCTTGATCGCGTCCGCCGGGCACACCTGTGCGCAGGTGGGGTCCTCGCAGTGCATGCAGACCATCGGGGCGGTGCGTGTGTCGGCGCCGCGGTCGACGAACTCGAGGTGGATGAGCGACTGGCCGCGGTGGGTGCCGCACTCCTCGCAGGCCTGAACGCACGCCTCGCAACCGATGCAGCGGCTCTGGTCGATCACGAACATCTTGTCGATGACGAGCGGGTTCACGACGACGCCTCCGCCCCGCCACGCGACCCGGAGGTCCGGCCCGCTGCGCTGTCGCTCCGTCCCGCGGCGCTGTCGCTGAGGGCGGTGACGCGCTTGTCGCGGATCTCGACGTGCCCTTCCGTCTTCTCGACGCGGACCGCGGACACCTTGTACTCGGGGATCTTCGACAGCGGATCGAGCGCCCGGTTGGTGAGCTGGTTCGCAGCGCGGTCCCCCGCCCAGTGGTACGGGATGAACACGGTGTCGGGACGGATGGACTCGACCACCCGAGCGGGCAGCGTCATCGACCCACGCCGGGAGGTCACGGCGACGAGGTCACCGGTCACGACACCGAGGCGCTCGGCGAGGCGCGGGTGCATCTCGCACAGCGGCTCGGGGTACTGCTCGACCAGCGCCGCGATGCGGCGGGTCTGGGTGCCCGACAGGTACTGCGACACGACACGACCCGTGGTCAACCAGATCGGGTACTCATCGTCGACGACCTCGGCCGGCTGACGGAACGCCACGGCGTGGAACCGGGCCCTGCCGTCGGGGTGGGCGAAGCGCCCGCCCTCGTAGAGCCGCGGGGTCCCCGGGTGACCGGGTTCGGGGCACGGCCAGAAGATGCCGTGCTCGGCTTCGATCCGCTCCCAGGTCATGCCGTAGTAGTCGGCGGTGCCGCCGTGGGAGGCGACCTTCATCTCGTCGAAGATCTGGCGGGTGGAGGTGAAGTCGAAGTACTTCCGTCGACCGAGCCGGTCCGCGATGTCGACGAAGATCTCCCAGTCCCGACGGGCGTTGCCCGGCGGGTCGACCGCCGCGTTGATCTTGATCGCCCGACCCTCCACCGAGGTCGTGGTTCCTTCGTCCTCCTCCTGCAGCGACCCGGCGAGCACGACGTCCGCGTGCTGGGCGGACTCCGACAGGAAGAAGTCGATCGCCGTATAGAACTCGAGGCGGTCGAGCGCCTCGGCGGTGTGGGCGGTGTCCGGCAGCGACACGAGTGGGTTGAAGCAGATCGACAGGAGGCCCTTGATCTCGCCGTCGTGGATAGCGTCCATGATCTCCTGGGCGGTGAGGCCCTTGCCGGGGATCTCATCGACGTCGCATCCCCACACCGAGGCGA
>CAYSCB010000258.1:2523-4743 GCA_964429335.1 uncultured Aquihabitans sp. | reverse complement strand
GGTCCGATGATGCCGACGAGCTCAGATCGGGCCACCTCGATCGAGGCGCCGCGCAGGATGTCGACACCGGGGACGTAGCCAGCGACGAGTTCGCGCACGACGAGGAGCGCCTCGCCGCACACGTCGTGCTCCCAGCGTCGGACGGGTCCGGTGGATCGCCGTCGGTGTCGCCGTACAGCTCGTCGACCGCGTCCTGGAACTCCGCCTGCATGTCGCGCAGGTCGCCGCTCGATCCGCCGAGATAGGCCTCGACGACACGTTCGTCGGACGCGACCTCACCGGCGGTGCCCGACGCGATGATCCGACCCTCGGCCATGCAGATCACGACGTCGGAGATGGCGGACACGACGTCCATGTCGTGCTCGACGAACAGCACCGTGATCCCCTCACCTGGAAGCTCACGGATCTTGTCGAGCAGGAGTTGGCGCAGGGCGGGGTTCACGCCCGCCATCGGCTCGTCCAGCATCAGCAGACGTGGCGCCGCCATGACTCCGCGAGCGAGCTCGAGCAGCTTGCGCTGACCACCGGAGAGGGTGCCCGCCTTGTCATCGAGCTTGTCGCCGAGGCCGACCCAGCGGCCGAGCTCCGCCGCACGCTCCCCGAGCTGTGCCTCTTCGGCCCGCCACACCCAGGGGAGGAGCGCGGAGCGAAGGCGTTCTCCCTTCTGACCCTTGGCGGCCATGCGGATGTTGTCGAGCACCGACAACCTCGGGAACACCCGGGCGGTCTGGAAGGTGCGGACCATGCCGGCTCGCGCCACCGCGTACGCGGGCCGACCGCTGAGATCCTGTCCGTCGAAGCTCCAGGTCCCGCCGTCGGCACGTTCGAAGCCGGTGAGCACGTTGAACAAGGTGGTCTTGCCCGCGCCGTTCGGTCCGATGAGCGCGACGACCGACCCGCGTCCGACCTCGATGTGGTCGACGTCGACCGCTCGGACCCCGCCGAAGCTCCGGTGCACGTCGTCGGCGGCGAGGATCGCTGCGGCCGGGCCGGGTGCGGTGATGTGCTCACTCACCGATCAGGGCCTCCGCTCGGTCCCCGAGCAGCCCCTGGGGACGGAACACGAGGAGCAGGACGATCGCGACACCGACCAGGACGTAGCGCACCGAGCCGACGTCGGTCCCCTCGATGATCCACCATCCGTCGCCGATCGCCTGGGTGAGGATGCTGTTGAGCACCGAGATCACGAACCAGTACACGACCGCACCGAGCGGTGGTCCGAGCACGGTGGCGACACCTCCGAGGATCACGACGAGGTACCAGTTGAACGTCGTCTGCGAGACGAAGAAGTCGGGCTTCACGAAGCCGCCGTCGAACATGAACAGGATCCCGGCGATGCCGCCGATCACGCTGCCGAGCACGAACGCCTGCAACTTCAGGGCGAACACGTTCTTGCCGAGGGAACGGGCTGCCTCCTCATCCTCTCGGACCGCCTTGAGGAGCCGTCCCCACGGACTGCGGGCGAGGCCCCACACGAGGAGGCAGCACACAGCGACGAGGGTCCAACCGACGCTGATCGTCCACAGCGTGTTCTGGTTGAAGCTGAACGATCCCCACCCGTACCGACCCTCAGGGATCGGATTGATCGCGAAGAACCCGTCGGCGACGCCGGTGAGGCCGATCGGACCACCGGTGATGCTCTGCAGGCGAGCGGAGTTCACGACGACCCGGATGATCTCCGCTGCCGAGATCGTCGCGATCGCGAGGTAGTCGGCACGCAGCCGCAGCGTCGGCAGTCCGAGCAGCAGACCCAGCAGTGCAGCAGCCGCGATGCCGACGATGACGCCGAGCCACAACGGGAGGCCGCGGTCGACGCTGATCGCTGCGCCGTAGGCCCCGACGAGTCCGGATGCGACGGCTCCGAAGTTCAACAGCCCCGCGTAGCCGAACTGGATGTTCAGACCGATGGCACCGAGCGCGTACATGCAGCTCGGCACGGCGACCATGTCGCGGAGTCCGTCCACGACGGCGGCGCCGAGGTTCATGCTGTTCTGGCCTTCACCCCGAAGATGCCCTGCGGTCGGACCAACAGGACGACGATGAGCGTCGCGAGGGCGACCACGATCTTCAGGTCCGCGTCGAGCCAGAAGGTCGACACGTCGGAGACCACCCCGACGACGAGGCCCCCGACCATCGCGCCGAAGGTCGTCCCGAGCCCACCCAGGACGACTGCTGCGAAGGTCACCAGCAGGACTCGTTGCCCCATGTTCCACGCGGCGG
>CAYSCB010000258.1:0-2513 GCA_964429335.1 uncultured Aquihabitans sp. | reverse complement strand
AGCATCACCCCGCGGGGGCCCGCAATGAGGCCCGACATGACCCAGATCATCAGGATCACACGTTGGTCGTCGATCCCCGACGCGATCGACAGGTCGCGGTTGTCCGACACCGCTCGGATCGCCGTGCCCAACCGGGCGCGTTGCAGGAACAACCCGACGGCGACCAGGCAGGCGAACGCGACGGCGGTGATCACGAGGTCCTTCGGGCGAAGCGAGATCGGACCGAGCGACACCGTCGGGGCCTGCGCTGCGAACTGGGCGTACTGCTGGGGGCCCTGTCCGAAGATGATGCTGAACAGATAGCGGAACGCGAACGCGAGCCCGATCGAGACGACCATCTGCGACACGACCGGCATCCCACGCCGTCGCAACGGTCGGTACACGCCGAGCTCGAAGGACGCTCCGAAGGCACCGGTCAGAGCGATGCCACCGAGTGCAGCAACGAACAGAGGCAGGCCGAGACCCCCCTTGGGAGCGTTGAGGTACCAGGTCGCGATTGCGCCGAACGCGATGAGCTCGCCGTGGGCGAAGTTGGTGAGCCCGGTGGTGCCGAAGATCAGCGACAGCCCCACCGCTGCCAGCGCGATGACGAGTCCGAAGCGGACGCCGCTCGCGAGCAGGCTCGCGAGCCGCTCGAAGTCGGAGGGGCCGGCCGTTGCCTTCTCACCCGCCTCCACGATGTCGAACACGACCGGACGCGCACCTGTGGACTGGACGATCGGCTGCAGCGTCGCTCTGGCACCCTTGTCGAGGGAGAAGCCCTCGGGGATGCTCTCGAGGTCGATCGTCACGTCGTAGCGTCCGGCGCCGGGGACGGGGATCTCGATCTTCCCATCGGTGCCCGAGGTGTCCCGTCCGACCTCCTTGCCGTCCTTGGAGACCTTCACGACGACACCCTCGAGCGGTCTGGACTCGGTTCCAGCCGTGATCGTGGTGACGATGCTCGGCCCGTTCCCTGCCGGCGCTGTGGTCGTCGAGCCGGAGACGGTGCCGGCTGTGGTGGGCGGTGCCTGGGCGGCGACGTGCGGCGCGGAGGTCCCGGACAGGGCGACGGATGCGAGGAGGACGAGCCCGATGACGGCCGCAACGAGCGCTGCGGTCCGTCGGTTCAGCGTGGGAGGGCCCGTCGGCGAGTCCATCGGCGGAGGATCATACGGGTAGTCGGGTCGCGACTCCCGGACTGCACGCCGTGCACCGATGGACCGGCTGTCGTCAGCCACGATGTCGAGACGGTGTGAGGCGCGGCGGGGTGATCAGCCGCCCACGTCCTGGTTGTAGGAGCGCAGCGCGGCGGTGATCTCGGCGTCAGCGTCCTTGACCGGCTGATCCACCGGTTCGTCGTTGAGCAGGATCCGGTCCATACACTTCTTGATCGCGACGCGGACCTGGTCATAGGGCCCGATGACCGGTCCGGGGAAGTCCGTCGGGATCCCCCCCAACACGTCGTAGGCCACCTTCAGCCACCGTCCGCCCAGCGTCGAGGCCCACGCCTCCTGCAGCTTCGGATCGTCCGCGATCTTCTGGCCGACCGGAGCGACGGAACCGTCGATCGCCCAGGTGAGCTGGGACTCCTGGCTGTTGAGGAACTTCATGAAGTCCCACGCGGCGGCCTGTTGCACTTCCGGCACCGTGTTGGTCATGTACCACACGCCTCCGCCGACCTGACCACGGCCCGCCTGCTTCACCCCCGGGAAGGGGCCCACGCCGATGTCGAGGTCGAGCTTGAGCCCCGACGGCAGATCGACGCCGAAGTCGGCCTTGATGTCCTCGGCTCGCACCGTCCCTTCGATGACACCGGCGACGGTTGACGCGGCGCCCGACGAGGACACGAGGAACGACGACTGGCGCGTCGCCATCGCCAGCAACTCGTCCGCGTTGCCGTCGGTGCCAGGTGTGACGTCAAGCAGCCCCTCGGCCTTCGCATCCTTCAGCTTCTGGAGGATGTCACGGGTGGTCGGGTTGTCGAACTCCGACCGGTCCGAATGGCCCTTGCCGCGGCCGTTGTCGTCGTTCACCAGCGCCTGCCCTGCCCCGGACAGCCACCACTCGAGGAGGTACGACACCGGGCCGAACACCCAGGGATGCTTGACGCCCGGCACGTTCGCCGCCTTGATCTTGCGTGCAGCGTCGATCATCTCGTCGATGGTCTTCGGCGGCTTGTCGGGGTCGAGGCCCGCAGCGCGGAAGTGCTCACGGTTCAGGTAGATGAGCGCGGTGTAGGTGGAGAACGATGCAGGCCAGAGCTGGCCGTCGAGGGTGTAGGACGCCTTGGCGATGGGCAGGAAGTCGTCGTAGATCGCCTTGCCGGCCGGATCGGCGTCGAAGCACGCCTGCGCCGGAAGGAACATCCCGCTGTCGGCGATCCAGCGCGTCTTGGTGTCGTCGGGGACCACCAGCGCCGGCAACGAGCGGTCGGGCGCGGCCTGCTCCATCTTGTCGTGCAGCTCCTGGAAGCCAACCCCCTGGCTCTCCACCTTGACCACGACCTTGTTCTGCGACTTGTTGTATCGGTC
>CAYSCB010000257.1:0-4790 GCA_964429335.1 uncultured Aquihabitans sp. | reverse complement strand
TCTTCGTCGACGAGATCGACTCGATCGGCCGCAAGCGCGGCGCCGGCCTCGGCGGTGGGCACGACGAGCGCGAGCAGACCCTCAACCAGATGCTGTCGGAGATGGACGGCTTCGAGGGCACCGACGGCGTCGTGATGATCGCGGCGACCAACCGACCCGACATCCTGGATCCCGCGCTGCTGCGTCCCGGCCGCTTCGACCGCCAGGTCGTCGTTCCGCTGCCGGAGCTGGACGACCGCAAGGCCATCCTCGCGGTGCACGTCCGCCACAAGAAGCTCGCCCCCGACGTCGACCTCGACCTCGTCGCCAGAGGAACACCGGGCATGTCCGGCGCGGACCTCGCGAACCTCGTCAACGAGGCGGCGCTCACCGCTGTGCGTCGCGGCTCCAAGGTCGTCGAGATGCACGACTTCGAGGACGCCCGGGACCGCGTGCTGATGGGCCAGCGCCGGGAGTCGATGGTGCTGTCGGACCAGGAGAAGGAGATCACCGCGTACCACGAGGCAGGCCACGCGCTCTGCGCGGCGATGCTGCCCAACGCGGACCCGGTCCACAAGGTCACCATCCTCCCCCGCGGCATGGCGCTCGGCGTCACCCAGCAGCTCCCCGAGGAGGAGAAGCACTCCTACAGCCAGCAGTTCCTCGAGGAGTCGATCGTCGTCGCCATGGGCGGTCGCGTCGCCGAGGAGCTCGTGTTCAACCACCGCTCGACCGGCGCCGCCAACGACCTGCAGGTGTCGACGGAGCGGGCACGCAAGATGGTCACCGAGTTCGGCATGAGCGATGAGATCGGCCCACGCGCGTGGGGGACCTCCGGCCCGGTGTTCCTGGGTGACGACTTCGGCCACCAGCGCGAGTACTCCGAGGACACCGCCCGCGCCATCGACGCGGAGGTCGAGCGTCTGCTGCGACAGGGCGAGGACCGCTGTCGACAGCTCCTGAACGACAACCGGGCGGCTCTCGACCTGATCACCAAGGCGCTCATCGAGCAGGAGACGATCTCGGGCAGCGAGGTCAACCGCCTCATCCGGGTCGCCAACGGCACCGAACCCGACGTGCCCGCCCCGTCGACGCCGGCACGCCAGAGCCCGCCGGTCGGCGGAACGGGCGCCCCGGTGCCGCCACCGGTCCCACCGCATCTCGCGCCGACCCCGCGTCCGAACGTGCTGCCTCCGCTCTCCTGATCCCGCCCGGGTAGGTCGTCCGGCTCAAGTTCCATGGGCCGAACGGCCGACAGTGCCCCATATGGACGGAACCGGCGGGACCGTGACCGCAGATGGAACAGCGCGCTCGACGAGCACACGACGATCCGTGCTCACGATGGCGGGAACCGGTGCTGCGGCGCTGGCGGCAGCCGCGTGCGCGCCGCCGACGCCGCAGCCACCCGCCCCGCCGACGACACCGTCGACGACACCGCCAACGACACCGCCGCCCGTTCCGTGGCCCGTCGAGGAGGCCCGGACCCTCGCCAACCGCGCGACGTTCGGCGCGACGAAGCCGGTCGTCGATCGGATCCTCACCATCGGCGCCGAAGCGTGGATCGACGAGCAGCTCGCCGCGAGAGGTGCCGGTGTCGAGTCGATGTTGAGCGGCTACACGACGCTCGGCGCGACCAACGCGCAGAACGAGAACCAGCGCAAGACCGACGAGTCGGTGCTGTTCGACGAGCTCGATCACGCCATGCTGCTACGCGCTGTGCACTCGCAGAACCAGCTCTACGAGATCATGTGCGACTTCTGGTCGAACCACTTCAACATCTGGCGATCCGCTAAGTACCTGACGCAGCTCAAGACACGTGACGACGGAGATGTCATCCGTCCGAACGCTCTCGGACGCTTCGTCGACCTGCTGCTCGCGTCGGCACGCAGCCCGGCGATGCTCGTGTACCTGGACAACTACAACTCCAACGCCCGGGCACCGAAGGGGCTCAACGAGAACTGGGGTCGAGAGCTGCTCGAGCTGCACACCCTCGGCATCATCAAGGGTGAGCAGGTCTACTCCGAGGCGGACGTGCGTGCGGTCGCCACCGTGATGGCGGGCCGCACGATCAACTACGCGAACACCCCGACGCGCTTCACCTACCTGTGGAACAGCAGCTACGCCTCCACCGACGCCGTCTCCGTCCTCGGCGGTCAGTGGAGTCGGCCGACGAGGAGCAACGCCGCCCAGAGCGAGACCGACGGCGACTCGCTGCTCGCGTTCCTCGCCCGGCACCCGTCGACCGCCCGCTACATCTGCTACAAGCTGTGTCGACGCTTCGTCGCCGACGATCCCCCGATGGCGCTCGTCGATCGACTCGCCGCTGTCTACACCGCGAACGACACGGCGATCGCACCGGTGCTGCGGACGCTGCTGCTGTCCCAGGAGCTCCGATCCTCCGGTGGACGCAAGACCAAGCGGCCGATCGAGTGGTTGTACTCCGGGCTCCGGGTCATGGGTGCCACCGTCGATCCGAAGCCGAGCGGGCAGGCGGCATCCCGTCTGCGATCGGTCCAGTCCACCCTCGGCCAGCCGATCAACGGACGACCGTCCCCGGACGGCTACCCCGAGACGGCATCGGCGTGGGTCTCGGCCGACGGGCTGCTCAAGCGCTGGGAGAAGGGTGCTCTTCTCGCCCGCAACCGGATCACCGACACCAACGCCGCAGAGAAGGTGACCGTCGACCTGAACGCACTCCTCCCGTCGCCGCTGCCGACCACGACCCGGGACCTCGTCGTCGCGATCGCGGATCAGGTGTTCCAGTACCCGTTGAGCCCGGCCGATGCGGACTCGATCCTCATGGCGCTCACGGTCGTTCCGACGGCATCGGCGACGACCCTGACGTCGAACAGCTCCAACCTGCAGGCGACGTTCGGCCTGCTCGCCGCCCACCCGGCGTTCCAGCGTCGATGAGGAGTCGAACCGTGATGAGGAGTCGAACAACGTGAACACCACCACCCGCCGCAGCTTCCTGGGCCTCGTCGGAGCCGGAACCGCCACCGTGGCGGTCAACACGCTCGGGACCCGGTTCGCGTTCGCCACACCCGAGTCGCCGCTCACCGGAGACGTCCTCGTCATCGTGTTCATGCGTGGCGGGATGGACGGCCTGAGCCTCGTGGCACCGTCTGCGATGCCGAGCTACCAAGCGCTTCGCCCCACCATCCGGATCAAGGACCCGTCGGAGTTCGCGGAGCCGACCGGCAAGGCTGCGTTGCCGCTCACCTCGGGCGGGAACGTCGATCCGTTCGCGCTGTCAGGGACGCTGGGGATGCACCCGTCCATGGCGTCGCTGCACCAAGGGGCGTGGAGTGACGGTCGGCTGGCGATCGTCCACGCAGCGGGCATGCCCGCGGTGGAGTCCGACACCCGGAGCCACTTCGAGGCCCAGCAGTACTGGGAGCAGGGATCGCGGTCGCTGAACGTCACCTCGGGGTTCGTGAACCGGTACCTCGGTGGGCTCACCGGCCTCGACCGGCTCGGGGCGGTCGGACGGGGCTCGACGCTGCAGGCGTCGTTGCGGGGTCCGGCACCGGCGTTCTCGATGAGCTCGATCGCGGGCTTCGGAGTCAACGGGTTCCCGAGCAACTCCAAGGCCAGGACCGCGTTGATGTCGCTCTACCACCACGGTGCCGACCTCATCGAGGAGACGGGTGCCGGCACGCTCGACGTGGTGAACCTGTTGGGCGGGCTGCCTGCAGACACCGGTCCCCAGAACGGCGCCGTGTACGGCACCGACTCCCTGTCAACGAACCTGCGGGAGGTCGCCCGGTTGATCCGGGGCAACGTCGGGCTCCGCGTCGTTGCGGTCGACTACGGCGGTTGGGACACCCACACGACGATGGGCGCACCTGAGGATCCGACCGGCTACATGAGTCGACAGGTGGCGTCGGTCGCCACAGCGCTCCAGGCCTTCTACACCGACCTCGGTGCAGCACGCGACGAGGTGACGCTCGTGACGTTGTCGGAGTTCGGTCGGACGATCGACGAGAACGGCTCGGGCGGCACCGACCACGGACGCGGCAACGTCATGTTCGCCTTGGGTGGGAAGATCCGCGGCGGTGTGCACGGGGACTTCCCGTCGACGGTCAGCCAGGGCCCCGAAGGCGACCTGGCCGTCCTCAACGACTACCGACGGGTCCTGTCGGAGATCCTGCAGGTCCGCTGCGGCGCCAGCAACCTGACGGCGATCTTCCCGACCTACGTGCAGCAGTCGCCGCTCGGACTCGCGATCTCCTGAGCCGTCACCCGACGGGTCCTCACGCTGCGGGACCGTGGCCACCGCAGTCGGTCGTCCCGCACACCGGAGGAACCGATCCCGGCTCACGGAGACCGGCGAGCGCCGCCCACAGGTGCGTCGAGTTCACCGGACCGACGAACGAGGCTCGCACCTCGCCGTCGCGGTCGGCGATCGCAACGATCGGGACGGCCTCGATGTGGTAGCGCCGGTGCAGCTCCCGATCCGCAGCGGCCTCGACGTCGACGACAGCGACATCAGCGCTCTCGAGGATCCGCGCCTTCATCAGGACATCGGCGCACGTCGAGCAGTCCGCCGAGCTGAACACGCAGACCAGCCACGGCGCCTCGGGACGGTCGAAGTCACGACGGTCGAGCTGCGCGGGAGCCTCCCAGGAGCGTGGCTGTGTCGGCGGGTCGAGCCGGCGGCGCTGCATCCACAACGCCACGGCGAGCGCCGCGCCGACGGCCACGAGCGCGACGAGCAGGCGTGCCAAGACCGACAGGGGTGCTGACCGGGCGGCAGGCCGCGGCAGCGGGTCGGTTCGCCGCCAACGCCCGCTGGCGGCGGTTCTGCC
>CAYSCB010000256.1:0-4835 GCA_964429335.1 uncultured Aquihabitans sp. | reverse complement strand
CCCATCATGAACCGCGCCCTCGAACGGTGGCGATCCGCGGCCCCGACGCCCGGCTTTCGGGCGTGGCTCGGGGGGAAGCACTTCTTCACCCTGTTCCTGATGGTGTTCATGATCAGGGCGGGGTTGCAGATCCCCGCGGACCACCCCCGCCTCTACTGGACCCGCCACAGCACGCCCGGCAAGGAGTGGTTCCGGTTCCAGAAGCCGGTGCCCGACAACCCGCTGTGGACGGCGAAGGAGGACTCGGTCCGCCTGCCGTCGAACGTCGGCCTGCCGGGGCTCCGCCACACGATCGGACTGGCGCGCTGGTGGCACCTCGGGACCGACATCTTCTGGCTCGCGAACGGCGTCGTGTTCTACGTGCTGCTGTTCACGACGTCGCAGTGGGAACGGGTGGTGCCGACGAGCTGGGACGTGTTCCCGAACGCCCTGTCGACGCTCATCCAGTACCTGTCGCTCGACTGGCCGCCTGAGCGCGGCTGGTTCGCCTACAACGGCCTGCAGCTGATCGCGTACTTCATCACGATCTTCGTCGCGGCCCCGCTCGCGCTCATCACCGGGCTCGGCATGTCGCCGGCGCTGTCGACCCGGTTCCGTCGGGTCTCCAAGGTTGCGAGCATCCAGGTCGCACGGTCGTTGCACTTCCTGGTGCTCGTGTGGTTCCTGATCTTCATCATCATGCACGTCACGATGGTGTTCACCACCGGCCTGCTCAACAACCTCAACCACATCTTCGCGATGCGCAACGACGACAGCTGGGTCGGGTTCTGGGTGTTCGCTGCGTCGATGGTCGTCGTCACCATCGCGTGGCTCGCGGCGACGCCGTTCACCCTCCGCCACCCTCGCGTCGTCCAGAGGGTCGGCGCGACGCTGCTGGGTCCGATCGAGCGGTGGTTCGCGCACGTCGACGCGAAGCCCGGCGAGTACACCGAGGACGACATCTCGGAGTACTTCTGGCACAACGGCCGTTATCCCGACTCAGCGGAGTACCAGGCACTGGCCGACGGCGGCTTCGCCGACTACCGACTCCACATCGGCGGTCTCGTCGCCCATCCCGTCGACCTGAGCATCGCCGACCTGCGCGCTCTGGCGCACCACGACCAGATCACCCAGCACTTCTGCATCCAGGGCTGGTCCGGCGTCGCCAAGTGGGGTGGCGTGTCCATGCAGACGATCCTCGACCTGGTGCAGCCGGACCCGGCCGCCGAGTGGGTCGCGTTCTACTCCTACGGCGAGGGCGCGGACGGCGGGCCGTACTACGACCTGCACCCGATCGAGCAGATGCACAGCGAGCTCGCGATGCTCGCGTACGACATGAACGGCGAGCCGCTGACCTTCGGCCACGGGGCCCCGCTGCGGCTGCGCAACGAGATCCAGCTCGGCTTCAAGCAGGTCAAGTGGATCAAGGGCATCGAGCTCGTCGCGAGCATCGAGGAGCTCGGCGGCGGCTACGGCGGATACAACGAGGACCACGAGTTCTTCGGCTACCGCCAGACGATCTGACGGGACGTCCGGCCCCCGGGGTCGTGCTCCGGTGGTTCGACAGGTCGTTCGGGTCAGACGGTGCTCAGGTTGCGGGTGCTTCGATCACGCGACGGCCTTCGAGCGCCCGACCGAGCGTGAGCTCGTCCGCGTACTCGAGGTCGCCGCCGACCGGGAGTCCGCTGGCGATCCGGCTGACGGTCAGGCCGGGCATGGTCAGCACCCGGGTCAGGTACAGCGCCGTGGCCTCGCCCTCGATGTTCGGGTTCGTGCAGACGATCACCTCGGTGACGCCCTCGTCGGTGATCCGGGCGAGCAGCTCACGGATCTTGAGCTGCTCGGGTCCGACGCCCTGGAGGTGGTCGATCGCGCCCTGCAGCACGTGGTAGCGGCCCTTGAACTCCCTGGTCCGCTCGATGGCGACGACGTCACGGGGCTCCTCGACGACGCACAGGGTGTGGGGGTCACGCCGCTCGTCGGCGCAGATCGTGCACAGCTCGCCCTCGGCCAGGTTGAAGCACCGGGTGCAGAACCCGACGCGCTGCTTGGCCTCGACGATCGCCCGGGCGAGGCGGTTCGCCTCCTCGGCGTCGACCTTGAGGAGGTGGAACGCGATCCGCTGAGCGGACTTGGGTCCGATGCCGGGCAGTCGTCCGAGCGCGTCGATGAGGTCCTGGACCGACGTCGCGTACGCCGTTGCCAACTCAGGCACCACCCAGGAGTCCGCCGAGACCTCCCAGCAGGCCGCCGGGATCACCCAAACCGCCGAGCGGGTCGGCCTGGGCCTGCAGCGTGGCGACGCCATCACGGGCGTCGGACCACGCAGCGAGGATGAGGTCCTCGAGCATCGTCGGATCGTCGCGGTCGATAGCGGAGGGGTCGATGCGGACACCGACGAGGTGGAGGTGGCCGTTCAGCGTGACCTCGACGATCCCACCGCCGGCGGTGCCGACGACCTCGGTCGAGGCGAGCTCCTCCTGGGTCTCCTGCATGCGCTGGCCCATGTCCTGTGCCATCTGGAGCATCGCTCCCAGGTCGAGTCCGGCGCCGAGGCCGAACCCACCGCTGTCGGTCGACTCCGCGTCCGAGCCGGCCTCCCACACGATCTCCCCGGAGACGGCCTCGATGTCGGCTGTCCCGTCGTCGCTCGCGGCGTTCTCGTGCTGATCGTTCATGTTCGTGCTCCCATCCCCGCCGGCTGCACCAGCGGACCGACCGTGGACATCAGCCGGCCCCATCAGGTCCCTCGACGAGGACCGCGCCGGGGAACGCCTGGGTCAACTTCTCGACGCCGGTGGCGGCGACGTCAGCGTCCTCCAGGTCGTGGACGTCGATGATCGCCGACTCGTCGTCCGTGTCGGTGTCGTCAGCGTCATCGGTGTCGGTGTCGGTGTCGGTGTCATCGGAGCCTTCACCGGAGCGCTGCCCGGCGGACGGTTGCGTCGAGGTTCCGCCGACCGGACCGTGGGCGATCGGATCCATGGCATCGCTGAGCACCAACGTGACGGGGACACCGAAGTGCGCCGACAGCGCGGCTTCGACATCGCCCCGGTACTTCTCCGCACGCTCCCGCGTCGGTGCGTTCTCCACCTCGAACACGGCACCACGTTCGGTGACGGTGACGAACCTGCCGCCGCCGAAGACGGACTTGGCCACGCCTCTCAGGCTGGGCAGCACGACGTCGCCGAACGCGAGGGTCAACGCGTCACGATCGGGCGACGAGCCGGATCCGGGTGCCGGGACCGTTGCCGGCGTCGTGCGGTCAGGAGCCGGTTCCGCCGTCGCCGGGCGCCCAGGATCCACCCGGGGAGCTGGCGGTGTCGGAGGATGCCTGGTGGTTCCGGACACCGGCTTCACCGGCCGCTCATCGACCGTTCGCTTCTCCCTCGCGGCCCGGACCGCCCCGAGCGCGGCTCGTGCCGCCGCCGGTCCGCCCGAGCCTGTCGAGGCGTCAGCATCTGCGTCCGGTTCGACCGGCGAGGTACCGGGGCCTCGACGAGGAGGCGCTGCCGGTACAGTCGCTGTGGGCGGGGGCGCTGCCGGTAGATCGGCAGGGGTGTCACCGCCGGCGGCGGCCCGCTCCAGGATCTCGATGCGACGAACCAGGTCCGCGACGATCCCGGCGTCGGCAGTCGTCTCACCGCCCGACTTCGACGGCGTGGTGCAGAGACGGACGAGTGCGACGTCAAGCGGGACCCGGGGATCCGCCGCGTTGCGCATGTCGACCGTCGCGGAGCCGACAGCCTCCATGGCCCGTGTCAACGTGGGTGTTCCGAGGGTGCGCGCCCACTCACCGAGCCGATCGCTGTCGGTGTCGACCAGGTGGGTGACCTCGACGTCGAGCGACAACAGGAAGGCGTCGCGCAGCTCGGCGAGCAGACGGTCGGCCAGCACCCGCGGATCGTTGCCGAGCGCCAGCGCGTCGGACACCGCCAGCACAGCGCCACCGCTGTCGTGGTCCGCGATGGCCCGCAGCAGCCGGTCGACGGGTGCGACGCGGGTGACGACACCGCCGGCCGCGACGACCTGGTCGAGGGCCGAGAGCGTGTCGCGGGCAGATCCCCGGCCCTGTCGGACGACGTACGCGACCGATTCCTCGTCGATGTCGAGCGGCGCGTCCTGCGCGATCCAGTGGACGTAGTCGGTGAGCTCCTGGGCCGACAGCAGCTGGAAGTCGTAGTGCTGGGTGCGGCTGCGGACGGTGGGCAGCACCTTCTGCGGATCGGTGGTGGCCAGCACGAAGCAGACGTGACCCGGCGGCTCCTCCAGGGTCTTCAGCAAGGCGTTCGAGGCAGGGGTCGACAGCATGTGGACCTCGTCGAGGATGTACACCTTGGTGCGGCCGGGAGAGCCGACCGAGGCGCGTTCGACGAGATCGCGGATGGCGTCGACGCCGTTGTTGGAGGCAGCGTCGAGCTCGAAGAGGTCGAAGCTCCGGCCGGCCTCCATCTCCACGCACGACTCGCACTCGCAGCACGGTTCGCCGTCGTGGAGATCCTCGCAGTTGAGTGCCTTGGCGAGGATCCGCGCCGTCGAGGTCTTGCCGGTGCCGCGTGGTCCCGAGAACAGGTAGGCGTGGCCGACGGTGTCGGTCTCCACCGCGTTGCGCAGCGCTCGGATCACGTGGTCCTGGCCGCGCACCTCACCGAACCGTCGCGGCCGGTAGCGGCGGTAGAGGGACTGGTGGGCCACGGACCGATCCTACCGATGCCGCTGTGACGGTCCCGGCCGGAGGCGACGGCGTGCGAGCGCCGTGACCGGTCCGGTCGGGACCGTCGCTCGGAGCAGCGGCGACGGATGGCGGAGACGGTGGGATTCGAACCCACGGTGAGTTTCCCCACACACGCTTTCCA
>CAYSCB010000255.1:0-4848 GCA_964429335.1 uncultured Aquihabitans sp. | reverse complement strand
CAAGCAGGTCGCGGTGCTCGTGCCGACGACGCTGCTCGCCGAGCAGCACTTCCAGACGTTCAACGACCGCTTCGCCGGCTACCCGGTGCGGGTCGAGGTGCTGTCGCGGTTCCTGACCAACGCCCAGGCCCGCGAGGTCACCGAGGGGCTGGCATCCGGTTCGGTCGACGTCGTGATCGGCACGCACCGGCTGCTGACGGGCGACATCACGTTCAAGAACCTCGGTCTGCTCGTCGTCGACGAGGAACAGCGCTTCGGCTTCAGCCACAAGGCGGCGATAAAGCAGCTGAAGGCCGACGTCGACGTGCTGACCCTGTCCGCGACGCCGATCCCTCGGACGCTCGAGATGAGCCTGACGGGGATCCGGGACCTGTCGCTGCTCAACACGCCCCCGGCGGCGCGACAGCCGATCCTGACCTACGTCGGCGAGTACGACGAGCGGGCCGTCGGTGAGGCGATCCGTCGAGAACTGCTGCGGGAGGGCCAGGTCTTCTACGTGCACAACCGCGTGCGCGACATCGAGGAGCACGCGGCGCGAATACGCGAGCTCGTCCCCGAGGCACGTGTCGCGGTCGCTCACGGCCAGATGGACGAGGGCACGCTCGAGCGGGTCGTCCTCGACTTCTGGGAGGGCGCCTTCGACGTGCTGGTCTGCACGACGATCATCGAGTCCGGCATCGACATGCCGACGGTGAACACCCTCGTGGTGGAACGCGCCGACCTGCTGGGTCTGGGTCAGCTCCACCAGATCCGTGGCCGGGTCGGGCGCTCCGGCCAACGCGCCTACGCCTACCTGTTCTTCCCGCAGGACCGTCAGCTGTCCGAGGAGGCCTACGAGCGGCTCAAGACGATCGGCGAGACCACCGAACTGGGATCGGGGTTCCGCATCGCGATGCGCGACCTCGAGATCCGTGGCGCCGGCAACCTGCTGGGGACGGGCCAGACCGGCCACGTCGCCGCGGTGGGATACGACCTGTACGTCCAGATGGTCAACGAGGCGATCGCCCAGCTCAACGGTGAACCGGTCCCGGAGCCGACCGAGATCACCCTCGAGCTGCCGCTGCCGGCGCACCTGCCCGCCGACTACGTCGAGCGCGACGATCTCCGCCTCGATGCTTACCGGCGCCTCGCAGCGGTGCAGACCCCCGACGACGTCGACGACATCGCCGAGGAGTGGGTCGACCGCTTCGGTCCCGTCCCCGAGGTCGCGCAGAACCTGTTGGAGATCGCCCGGCTGCGTGCCGAGTGCGTGCGCACCGGCATCGAGGACCTGGCGGTGACCAAGGCATCAGCGCTGTCGGGGCCGGGTTGGATGGCGCGCATGTCGCCGATCCGGCTGCCGCAGTCGAAGCAGATGCGTCTCGCCCGCCTCTACAAGGGCGCCGTGTACAAGGAGGAGCTGTCGCAGTTGCAGCTGCCGGTGAAGGCGGGTGCCGCGCTCGCGTCGGAGCTCGTCGAGGCCCTGCGTCAGCTCGTGCCGCCCCCGGCGGAGTGAACCGACTCGACGAACAGGCGGGCCGGTTCCACCGTCGTGGATCGCTGTCGGTAGCATCCGCGGCCATGCGTCATCCCCGGATGGTCCTGGTGTCCTCGTTGGTCGGCCTCGCCGCGCTGGTGATGGCCACGGGCTGCGGCGTCGCCGCCGACGACACCGCAGCGACGGTCGACGGCACCGTGATCAAGGCGTCGCTCGTGAACGAGCTCGCCACGAGCGATCCGTTCATGTCGGCCATGACCTCACAGGCGCTGACCGACCAACGTGCCGGGGTGGTCGACGGCGACGACGCACGACTGGTGCTGACGTTCCTCATCCAGCGGCAGGTGCTCGCTCGTGAGGCCGAGCGCTGGGACGCCACGGTGACCGACCAGGACCGTGCCACCGCTGAGCAGGCGATCCAGCAGCAGGCGTCGCAGCTCACGGCGTCGCAGCGATCGCTCGTCGCCGGGTTCCTCGCCGATCGCGACGCCCTGACCGCCCGGTTGGCGAAGGTCAGCTCGTCGAAGGAAGACGACCTCCGGGCCATGTACGACCTGCTGGGTTCCTACTGGGACCAGGTGTGCATGACCGCCGTGGCCGTCCCCACGAACGCAGAGCGCGCAACGGAACGGGCGTTGGCCCGGGGGACGAAGCTCACCGATCTGCCGAAGCGCGTGAAGTCCGTCCAGGTCGTGCTGACCGACCGTCGCTGTATCACGGCCGCGAACCTGCCGGGGGTGCTTCGCTCCCGGGTGCACGGCGCGGCGCGGGGAGCTGTCGTCGGCCCGGTGACGGGGATCTACCCCGAGGACCAGGCTGTTCTGTGGTTCGTGGTGGGCTCACGTCGCCGTGTCTCCTTCGACGATGCCCGTGACGAGCTGCGCCAGATCGCCGACTCGCTCGCAAAGCAGGGCGCCGGCGCGTGGCTGACCCTCGTGTTGAACCAGGGCGTGTTCATCAACCCGCAGTACGGCAGTGGCATCGACGTGGATCAGCAGGGTCTGACGGTCGTGCCCCCGGCGTTGCCGTTGGGGGCAGGTGCGGCGCCGGGTGCCCCGACCGGGGACCCGGACGGTGGCACGGGAGCTGCTCCGGACGGCACGGGATCGTCACCCACTCCGTGAGCGTGACGACATCGACGAGCTGACGACGGTGGCTCTCCCGGTCGTCGAGGTCGTCGGTCTCGGACCGGCCGGGCCGGAGCTGGTCACCGCCGGGACGCTGGCGGTGCTCGCATCCGGGCGGCCGACGTTCCTGCGCACGATCCGCCATCCAGCCGCGTCGGTGGTGCCGGAGGGCACCGTCGCGTTCGACGACGTGTACGAACGGGCCGAGATGATCGGCGACGTGTACCGGGACATCGTCGAGTCACTGGTCGCGGCGGCGGTCGAACGCGGCAGCGTCATCTACGCGGTGCCGGGTTCGCCGGTGGTCGCGGAGCACACGGTGGAGCTCCTGGTCGCGGACGCACGCGTCCGCACCGTGGTGCAACCGGCGCTGTCGTTCCTCGACCTGACGTGGACGCGTCTGGGCGTCGATCCCGTCGAATCCGGGGTCCGGTTGATCGACGGCCACCGCTTCGCCGTCGAAGCGGCCGGCGAGCGGGGCCCGTTGCTCGTCGGCCAGTGCGACAGCACCTTCGTGCTGTCCGACATCAAGCTGGCCGTCGACGATCCACCCGATCAGCCGGTCCTGGTGCTGCAGCGACTCGGCGGAGCGGACGAGCGCATCGTCGAGGTGGCGTGGGAGGACCTCGACCGCATGGTCGATCCGGATCACCTGACGTCGCTGTGGATCCCGGCGCTCGGCCCACCGGTGGCATCAGCGGTGGCGCGCTTCGACGAGCTGATGCGTCGACTGCGCGTGAGCGACCCGTGGAAGGCCGACCAGGACCACGACTCGCTGAAGCGGTTCCTGCTCGAGGAGTCCTACGAGGTGCTCGAGGCGATCGACGGCTACGACCCCGACAGCGGGGCGGGTGCGGAGGAGCTGACGAGCGAGCTGGGCGACCTGCTGTACCAGGTCGTGTTCCACGCCGCGCTGGGTGCCGAGGCGGGCTGGTTCGACCTGTCCGACGTCGCTCGGGCGATCTACGACAAGCTCGAGCGGCGCAACGAGGACCTGCTCGCAGCGACCGACGGCCGTCCCGGTAACGCCGGTGTGCAGGGAGCGATCTCGGAGTGGGAGGCCTCGAAGCGACGTGAGCACGGACGGGCCTCCGCGTTCGACGGGATCCCGCACGCGCTGCCGGCGTTGACCAGGGCGCTGAAGGTGGGTCGCAAGGCCGAGGCACTCGGCTTGGACGGTGGGGCCGAGGCACTCGGCTTGGACGGTGGGGCCGGCGGTGCGAGGGTGCAGGACCTGGCTGCGGCGGTGGTCGACGATCCTTCCGACGTCGGACGCGTCGGTGCCCTGCTCGCGGCGGTCGTCGAGGTGGCGAGGCGTGCCGGGGTGGACCCGGAGGACGCGCTCCGCCGTCGGATCGACGCGGACGAAGCCCGCTACCGGAGCATCGAGCGCCGACGTTGAGCGCATCCTCGTCGACCTTGTAGGTGGGGGTCGCTCACGTGACGTGTGCGCGACGAGTTCGGCGGGGGGTGGGTCGCCCATGGGTCGCCGGCGGGTGGTGCGTTCTAGAGTGCGCTCCATGCCTGAACCGCTGCAGATCGCGCCCGCCACCGGTCGACTCGGGATCCTGACGCCCGGCATGGGTGCCGTCGCGTCGACGGCCTATGCCGGGGTGCTCGCGGCACGCCAGGGCCTCGCCACACCGGTCGGATCCCTGACCCAGATGGCGCACATCCGTCTCGGTCGCCGGGAGGAGGGTCGCAACCCGATGATCCGCGACTTCGTCCCGCTCGCCGCCCTCGATGACCTCGTCTTCGGCGGCTGGGACCCGATCTCGCCGAACGCGCTCGAAGCGGCCCGCACCGCCGGCGTGCTCGAGGAGCGCGACCTCGCGCCGCTGTCGGGTGAGCTCGAGGGGATCAACGCGATGCCCGCGGTGTTCGACCAGCGTTGGGTGAAGCGCCTCGACGGCGTGCGGGTCAAGACCGGCGAGTCCAAGTGGGACCTCGCCCAGCAGCTCATCGCCGACATCGAGCGGTTCCGCACCGAGAACGACCTCGACCGCCTGGTGATCGTCTGGTGTGGCTCCACCGAGGCCTACCAGGAGCCGTCCGCGGTCCACGAGACGGTCGAGGCGTTCGAGGCCGGTCTCAAGGCCGATGACGAGAACATCTCGCCCAGCCAGCTCTACGTCTACGCGGCGCTCGCGTCAGGGGTGCCGTTCGCCAACGGCGCACCGAACCTGAGCACCGACCTGAAGTGCATGGAGGAGCTGGCGCTGCGCAACGGCGTGCCGATCACCG
>CAYSCB010000254.1:0-4862 GCA_964429335.1 uncultured Aquihabitans sp. | reverse complement strand
AGCACCGGCGCAGCGTAGCGACGCGCGCGGAGGCCACCGACGCCGCCGCTCCACCGGTACGTTGGACGACCCATGAAGCCGACCGGCACCCAGATCGTCGCGACCAACCGCCAGGCGCGGCGCAACTACGTGCTCGGTGACACGTTCGAAGCCGGCGTCGTGCTCAGGGGCAGCGAGGTGAAGTCGCTGCGCGAGTCCAAGGTGCAGCTCACCGACGCGTGGGCATCGGTCGACGACCACGAGGTCTGGTTGAACGGTCTGCACATCGCGCCGTACTCACGGGCGCAGGCCCACTCGGGCCACGAGCCGGTCCGTCGCCGCAAGCTGCTCCTGCATCGACACGAGATCGATCGCATCCGTATGCGGATGCAGGTCGAACGCCTGTCGCTCGTCCCGCTGCGCCTGTACTTCAAAGAGGGACGGCTGAAGGTCGAGCTCGCGCTCGGCAAGGGTCGCAACGTCGTCGACAAGCGCCAGGAGATCGCCAAGCGCACCGCTGATCGAGAAGCCGCCCGGGAGATGGCCCGCGGCAACAGAGCCGAAGGCTGAAGGGCACTCCCCTGCCCGGGATCATCTGCCCGGACGACATCGAGCGGGTCGATCGGCGATGATGGTCCGGTGAGGCGGAGCGTACGGGCCACGATCATCGGCGCGTTCATCGCGCTCACGATCGTTGCGTGCACGGTGACGGTTGACGCCTACCGTTCGTCCACGCCCGACAGGACGATGATCGAGGCTCGTAGGGTGTCGAAGACATCACCGGAGCGACCGACGACGGCGCCACCACCGACCAGCACGACCGCAGCGCCGGCGACCACCACGGTCCCACCACCTGAACCGACGACGTCGGCACCTCCCCCGATCGTCCTGCCTGCCGCCGCAACAGCGCCGACTCCCACCACGACCGCCGCCGGACCCAAGGGGCCGATCTCCGTGCTGGTCGTCGGCGACTCCCTCGGCTTCACCGCTGCCTTCCCGCCGCCGAACGCGACGGAACGACCGTGGTACCTCTCACGCGTGGACGTCGCTGCGGTCCCAGCGTGTGGACTCCTCTCCTCCGCGGGATGGACGGCCGTCGATGTCGAGAACGACCGACCTGACTCCTTCGGCATGTGTCCGACGCAGGCGCTCCGGGAGATCGGCGGCCTCCAGCGTCACCCGAACTGGATGGTGATGTTCTCCGGCGGCTGGGAGCACCTTCCGTGGATCCCACCCGGAGCGACGACGCCTCTCGCTGCCCGTTCACCCGAGATGCGCCGGGCGATCCTCGACGAGCTGGTCCGTCGGGCCAGTGGTGCGCTGGCGATCGGCACCCGCACTGCCTTCGTGACCTGGGTCTGCCCTGCGGGGGTCACACCCACACGGGCCGGCGACTACGTGGCCTGGTACAACGACATCCTCCGTGAGGCCACACGGACCGTTCCCGGGACCATCGTCATCGAACCGACGGACAGGGTGTGCGTGAACGGCGACGCAACCGGCATGCCCACCGCCGAGAAGAACGCGGCGTTCGGCGGCGCCTACCACCCGGTCGACAAGCGTTGGCTGTGGGGTGAGTGGATCGGGCCGATCCTCATCGCGAACAGCTGACGGGTGAGTCGAGCGGTAGCCGAACACCGTTCGGATGCGAATGGGCCATACGGCCCATTCGCGGAAATCCGCTCCAGTCCCAAGGGCCCATCGGCCGATCGAGTTGCCGGGTTCGCCCGAGGCGACCCGGACAGGCTCAACCAGCAGCACCCATCCATCTCATCGACACAGAACAGGCGGAACGATGATCAACTTCGAGTTCATCAAGGCATGGCTCACGGCACGAACGAAGACAGAGCGGGGCGCCTCACTCGTCGAGTACGCCCTGCTGGTGGCATTGATCGCGGTCGTGTGCATCGCTGCGATCTCCTTCATCGGCAACGCTGCCAGTGGCAAGTTCAGCCAGATCGGCAGCTCGCTCCAGTAGGAGCGCCAGGCAGGCGCCCGGCGTCGACCGGTCATGTCCTCCCGCCTCCTGTAGCATGGGGGCGCAACGACGGGGCTGACTGGTTTCGACGTCGGGACCTGGAAGTCGAGCGTGCGACCCGAGTTGTCTCGGACTCGTTAAACAGGGACACACAAAGAACCGCCGACAACGAGCAGTTCGCTCTCGCCGCCTGATCCTTCAGGTGACGTAGAGGAAAATCGTGACCAGCGATGGCGCACGGGGCCGGACCCCCACAGCCCGGCAACAGAAGTGGGGGTGGACCGCAGGGAGAGACCGCTGACGGCGTGAAAGACCGCTGACGCCGGGGAAAGACCCGGCAGTGGGCCCCTCGGGGCCGACCGACCCGCCGGTTCAGCTGCTGTGAGCTGAGAAGTCGGGAATGGTCGTAGCAGGTTCGGTGACCACCTGGCGGACGGGGGTTCGATTCCCCCCAGCTCCACGATCGGGTATCCGGGGGTGTCCGGCAGGAGCCGGTTGGTACCGGAGAACCCAGCAGACGAGCGGGATCGGTCACCTCGGCGACTCGCCCGTTTCCGAGGCGTTCCGACAGCGTTGCTGTCCGGGTTGCTTCCCAGATCCTCTGGATCGCACCCAGGATTCTCGGAGAGCAACGCCGAAGGGCGTCGACGAGGTCGCCTACGACCAGGCGACGGTCGTCGCGGCCTGTCCGGCAAGGTGACCCCCGACGCGCACGACGCAGCGTCTGGTGCCGACGAGTTCCATGACCCCGCGTCAGGCATGTCCACCAAGAGCTTCCGCACCTGTCGCTCCCGAGACATCGCCGCACGGAACACGACGACGGTGAAGCCCAACCGGGTCAACACCCTCGCGGCCATGACCGACGCCTGGAGCGCAGAGCGCGCCGCCGGTCTCGAGCGAGGCAGCGGCCTCGACCAGTGAGGAACGATGATCCACCGTCACCCCAGTGAACACTTCTGCCTATTATCTGTTCAGACTGCTACCGTGCTCGACATGAGCAACCTGGAGATCACACCCGAGTCTCCCGAGCCCTGGGAGCAGATCATCCGCCAGCATCTGGCGGCCGGCGAGCACGCGAAGGTCACCTTCGAGCGACCCTCGATGACCCCTGCACAGATGGCGGAGTCCATCGGGGTGTCCCGAGCGACGATCATGCGTCGAATCATCGCCGGAGAGATCCGCACCGACCGCAAGGGCAACCGGCACCGCATCCCGCTGAGCGAGGTCGAGCGGTTCCGACACACCTACGTCCGCGAGATGGCCGCCGATCTTGCCGTCGACTTCTAGGGTCCGCGTCTTCGTCGACGCAGACGTCCTCGCGTCGCCGGTCCCCCGCACGATCCTCTACCTCGCCCGACCGCTGTCCCACTACGAGCTGGTCTACAGCCAGCTCGTCGAGACCGAAGCCGAGCGTCACCAGAAGGTCGCACACATCCCGGTCTCAACGCTCCGACAACGGTGGGACTGGCAGATCGCTCCGGACGCCGAGAGCGAGGCCATCGCCGGGCTCTCCGACACCGACGATAAGGACAAGCCGGTGCTGGCCGCGGCGATCGCGGCTCGAGCCACCTTCGTCGTGACCGGCAACGTGCGGCACTTCGGCGCGGGCGACCTGTCCGCCCACGGCCTCAGCGCCGTGCACCCAGGACTGTTCCTGAGCCACCACATCACCGCCGAGACCTACCGCGAGGTACTCGAAGCGGTCGCCGAGAACCGCTCGCGTGAGCCGCGTGACCCGCTCGCCATCCACGAGCAGGAGATCGCCGTGCACCTCCCGGCTCTGTTCGTCGCGCACCGCGACCTCTTCGGGCCGCCGTCGCCCGACGCCACGCACCGGCCTCCGGCCGTGCCCTTCCGCGGCGTGCGATGCGTCAGCTGCACCCGCCGCCTCGATGATGAACGGGCCAGCACGACCGGCTTGTGCGACACCTGCGGAGCCGACATCGGTTCGTAGACGATCACCCGAGCCGTTGTTTTCCCGGTTGCTTTCCTGGGACCTATCACGCCGCAGATCCCCAACAAGCACAGGCGCAACCGACTTGCGATGGCTTCCCCCCAGCTCCACGATCGGGGTGGGTCCGAAGAGAACCAGCACTGTGAGCGATCCGCGAGATCCTCCATCAGCAGTGGGCGGTCGCCACGAGGCCGCTCACCGGATCGTCTGGTCGACACCACCGAATCGGCTCCGACCCGGTCAGATACCCAGCCCCGCGTGAGCGCTGGCCCGTGGCGGGCGGACGATCAGATCTCGTCGTCGCCGAACTCGATGCGACGGAACTGCTCGTCGGAGAGCTCGTCGTCGGGGCTGCCCGTGTCCTCGTAGTCCTTGCGCTGTCCGCGCATCGCCACGAAGGCAACGATGACGAGAACAGCGGCGATGGCGAAGATTCCGATACCCAGGAACATCGCCCCATCCAAGCACAACCACGAATCCGCAACGGACGGGCTGGACCTGGGCTCCTGCTCTGGATGGTTGCACCACCTCGCGCTTCACGTCGCAGACTCCGGCTGCTCGGAGCCTCGAAGGGGTCACTGGAGCATGAACGCCGTTGTTGCCACAGCAGCAGCCGACCACACCGGCATGGCGGCCCACTTCGCGGCGGTCGCTGCAGAACCCGGCACCAGCCCACGGAGAACGAGCACAGCCAGCACGACGGCGAAGACGGCCATCAGACGTGCATAGGTGAGCGAAGCAGCGTCGAAGACCGGAGAACCAGAGCACGCGGGCCGACACCCTGCGCGATGTCTCGAGATCAGTCGGCGAGGAGCGCTTCCTCGTCCCGCAGCCGGATCTCACCGAAGCGACCGGGCTTCAGCCCCTCCATGCCGGAGTAGAACCCACGGATCCGGTCCATGTCGGCCACGAGGTCCTCGCTCGGGGAGATGACCGGACCGAAGCCTCCGG
>CAYSCB010000253.1:0-4870 GCA_964429335.1 uncultured Aquihabitans sp. | reverse complement strand
CCGCCCTGGTGGGCTCCAAGCTGCCAGGCCAATCGATCGCTCATGCCCACATCAAAGAGCGGAGGCGAAGGGTCGAGGTGCCGGTGGCGCCGGGTGGGGTGGTCGGCGACTACGTGCCTTTCTACCTGGCGCCGCGTTCGCCGATGCTGGCTGCCAACCACTACGGCAACGTCGAGGGCCGAACCGCCGGTCAGGCAGGCATCGTCTACCTCGTGACCACGATCGAGCGTATTGCCGCCGTGGGTGAGGTGGTGCTGACCAGCAAGCATCCCGCCCGGCGGCCCCGCTTCACGAACGACCTCTCGCTCTTCGACGATCCCGACTTCATCGACTGGGACGTGATGTTCGACCCGTGGTTCACTTCCGCCACCGACACCGAGCGACCAGAGCGACGTCAAGCTGAGGTCCTGGTGCACGGGGAGGTGCCCCTCGACGCGATCGTGGGCATCGCCGCGCGGACTGTTGACGAGCTCGAGCAGGCCCGGCTCATCTGCCAGCCGAATCATCCGGGCTGGCACTTCAACGATCGGCAAGACTGGTACTTCTGATGGGCTCGTCGTCGGAAGGAGGTGGCCGATGAGCATCCGCTACGAACACGGCGACCTTCTGGCCGCGCCCGTGGAGGCCGTCGTGAACACGGTCAACACCCGTGGCGTGATGGGCAAGGGCATCGCTCTCCAGGTGAAGCAACGCTGGCCAGAGGTCGATCGCGCCTACCGGGCAGCGAGCAAGCGCGGCGATGTAGCCCTCGGCCACATGCACGTCGTCGAACGCGGCGGCCTCGGCGACGGACCCCGATTCGTCATCAACTTCCCGACCAAGGACCACTGGCGCTCGCGCTCGAAGCTGCCTGACATCGAAGCGGGCCTCACCGAGCTGCGTGCCCTCATCGAGAAGCTCGCCATCACATCGATCGCGGTGCCCCCGCTCGGCTGCGGCAACGGCGGTCTCAACTGGGACGATGTTCGCCCACTGATCGAGACGGCGCTCGATGACCTCGACGGCGTGGACGTCGTCATCTACCGTCCGGACGGCGCCCCCGCCGCGGAGACGATGGTGGTCGGCACCCACGCTCCCCGCATGAGTCCCACGCTCGCTGGCATCGTGCGCCTTCTCGACGGGTACTGGGCCGACGTGCTCGGCATCACGGACATAGAGGTTCAGAAGCTTGCCTACTTCCTCGGCGTCCGTCGGCCCAACCTCCAACTCCAGTTCGTGAAGGGCCCCTACGGCCCCTACTGCGAAGACCTCCACTTCGTGCTCCAGCGAGCAGAAGGTCACTTCCTCAAGGGCTACGGCGATCGCAGCAGGCGCCCCTGGGAGCTCAGCTCTCTGGATGTGCTGCCCGGTGCGGTGGATGCAGCCGACAAGGTCGTCCGCGCCGAGCCCGCCTTCGACAACGACCTTCGCGCGGTCGCCGAACTCGTCGACGGCTTCGAGGGTGCCTGGGGCCTCGAGCTGCTCAGCACCGTGCACTGGGTCGCCACGGAGGACGACGGCGCATTGGACCCCGCCAGTGCACGCGAGCGCATCGGCGCGTGGAGCACCCGCAAGAACCGGCTCTTCCCCGAATCGGACGTGCAAGACGCGTGGCAGCACCTCGTCGACCACGGCTGGCTCTCGACACCAACGCCCGAGCCAACCCTGTTCGAATCCTGACGCGAGCGTTCGAGTGACGGCCCAACACGGCGCCCCGCATGGTTGACCCGGCTGCCATTCGAGTCGAGTCCGTGCGCTGCTTCGGGTTCCGTGGGCTCGACGACGTCCAGGTCGACCTGCATCCGAAGGTCACCGTCCTTGTCGGTCGCAACAACGCTGGCAAGTCTCGACTGCTCCGTGCACTCGCCATCGCGCTCGGATCGGCACCCGCTGATCGCGACGACTTCACCGCGGGAGGCGGCACGGAGGCACATATCGATGTTGTGATCGCGCCAGCGAACTCAGATGGGTCCGAGACGTTTGACGCACGAGTTGGTGCACGGCTGCTTCCGCCGCACCGCCAGACGATCTCGACCTCGCCACACCGCGAGCGCGTCAGCTGGCGTACCACCATCCGGCAGTCCTCGGAAGGCTTCGCAGCGCGAACGGACCGCTTTGTCAAACAATGGGATGCGGGCGCGGATGCATGGACTGATGGAAAGGGGGAAGTGAGCACTGACGTGGTCCGACTGTGCCGCGGCCACCTCATCGAGACCGGCCGGGATCTTGCAGCGGAGTTGCGGCAACGCGGCACGGCCGCGCATCGCCTCGTGGACGACCTCGAACTCGACGATGCCGTAGTCGAGGAATTGCAGGCACAGCTCGACGCCTTGAGCGCCGATGTGGTCAAGGGCAGCCTCACCCTGCGAGGTATCGAGGAGGCGCTGACCGACCTCTCGACTCAGGTCGACGCTGTGGGCACTCCCACGATCAGACCTGTACCGGGAAAGGTTCGAGATCTGTCGACGGTGGCGTCGGTAGAGCTCGCCGGGCACGACGGCCAGTCGCTGCCGCTGCATCTACATGGAACAGGCGCCCGGAGCATGGCCTCGCTGCAACTGCAAGGACTGCTGTACGAGCGCCGCCTCGGAGCGGACAGTGGCGATCTGCGACCCCACCCCGTCACCTTGGTTGAAGAGCCGGAGGCCCACCTTCATCCGCAGGCGCAATTCGACTTGTCGCGCTTTCTGCATGCGGTCCCCGGCCAGGTTGTCGTGAGCACCCACTCGACGCACCTGGTCAGTGAGCTTGATCCAGCGCATCTCCGGATCATCACCCCCAGTGGAGCCGGTGCGAAGGTGACCACCCTGGAAGTCGTCGATGACCCGCCCCCTGGCACCCCGCGTCAGCTACAGCCTCGCTTCTATGCCGACGAGATGGAGAAGCTACGGCGGGGTGTTGAACGGCCGTTCGGCGAGCTGCTCTTTGCGTCAGCCGTGGTCATCGGCGATGGAGCCACCGAACGCGCCTTCCTGCCGATCGCACTTCGCCACGCGCTGGGTAGCAAGGCACATGGCCTTTGTGTGGTCGACCCCGGTTCAATGAATAGCCCGGCGACAGTCGCAGTTGTCAAGGCTGCTCGGCTTCTCGGCACTCCTTGGTTCCTCTTCGCGGATGGCGACGATCCGGGTACGGCGGCCGTCGATTCGCTGCTCAACCAGATCGCGGACGCCGCGGAACACCCGCAGATCAGAACCGACCGCGTCGTCCAGCTGCCGACGGGCACTACCATCGAGCCGCTGCTTGCGAGCTTCGACATCGAACTGTGCAAGGCAGCCCTTGCCGCGGTCCGGCCGCTCGATTCCGCAGTCCCTGATCCGCAAGTGCAAGGTGCCCTTGAGAAGGTGAAGGGATCGGCAGGGCGCTATCTGGCCGATGAACTGGTCCGCCGATACCCGGACGTAGCGGACTGGCCCCAGCCACTTCAGGACCTGGTCCGGATCATCCAGAGCGACCTCACACTCGGGCCCAGCCCGGCGACACTGGTGACTTGAATGGCTCCGGAACTCAGCCCTGAACAGCTACAGGCGGTGAACGCCGGCGGGTCGGCAATCGTCGTCACCGCCAGCGCTGGGTCGGGCAAGACCGAGGTTGTCGCGCGCCGCGTCGAGCGCCTCCTTGACGAGTCGCCCAATGAGCCGTTCCGTGTGCTCGCACTCAGCTACACGGTGAAGGCCGCCGACGAGCTGCGGGACCGACTGGCTCACCGACTGGGCGACGTGCGGCGAGTCGATACCGACACCATCCACGCGTTCGCCCACAACATCATCCGGCAACATGGCACGTGGGCGGCGCTGCCGCCCGAGCCGGAGGTTCTCTATCACGACGAGGATCGTGTTGAGCTGCTCACCGGATGGCTCGGAGAGCTTGGAACCTTCCTCGATCCCGACCATGCACGGAGCGTGCTTCAAGAGCTTGATCTCGCGCGAGCGCGATGCGAACATGCCCAGTTCCTTTCCGAATACAACGACGCTCTTGCCGACCGCGGCGCGCTCGACTACCCAGCGATGCTCGACGTCGCCTTCCGGCTCCTCGAGAACGAGTGGCTTCGAACGCAGATCAGCCAGACCTACCGGCATCTCATCGTCGATGAGGCTCAGAACCTCACCCTGGCTCAGTACCGGCTGCTAACAGCCGTACTCGGGCCGGCCCCGTCGGCGATCAACGCGATGCTGGTCGGCGACGAAAAGCAGTCGATCGTCCAGTTCGCTGGTGCTGACCCGACGCTGATCAAGCGCTTCAAGGCTGAGTACGGAGCCGAACAGATCGAGCTCACGAAGAACTTCCGGAGCTCCACAGCGATCGCGGCCGTTGCCGACGCCGTGACGGCCGAGCTTGGAGACGGTTCGCCCCTGCAGGTGGTCTCGGCTGCCGACGGAATCGTCGAGTTCTCTGTCTCGCCCACCGAGCGGGACGAGGGGACCACGACTGCGCAGTGGATCGGCACACTGATCGCTGACGGACTGCCAGGGAAGGCGCTCGCCCCCGGCGAGAGCACCGCGATTCAGCCCGAGGATGTCGCTGTGCTGGCCAGGACTGGCGCGGCCCTCCGCTGGACTGCGGAGGCTCTGGAGGTCCACGGGATCGAATACGTGCTCGGCAGCGACCCTCGTAACTGGATGTCGAGCCGGCTGGGTCAGGCCGTCGCTGATCTGGTCGCGTTCCGCGCTGGCCCAGCGCACCCCTCAGCGCAAGCTCACCTCGCCGTTTCTGCCAACGCCCCGATCGAAGACCTGGGATCCTCGCCAGTTCCCGGCTTCACCGAGCTTCTTGCACAGAGTGATGGTGACGACCCGGCACAACTGTTCGGAGCGATCGCGGCGGCAGACGAGGTCGTCGAGATCGAACCGCAGTGGCTCGACGACAAGGTGATCCTGGAGAGCACATGGCG
>CAYSCB010000252.1:0-4873 GCA_964429335.1 uncultured Aquihabitans sp. | reverse complement strand
CTCCATCGCCACGGGCATCGGCGATGTTGTAGGTCACAGGTCGCCACAGCGACCGTGGGCTACAAGTTCGGCCCGGGTCGCGCGTGTGACGTGGGCGGTACGGTCTCACCCGTCACGCGGACGTGGCGGAACTGGCAGACGCGCCGGGTTTAGGTCCCGGTGCCCGCAAGGGTGTGGGGGTTCGAGTCCCCCCGTCCGCACCACGGGCTTCGCCGCGGACGCGTCGAGTTCGGCCAGACTGCGGCGTGCCCGAAGGCCACATCGTCCACCGACTCGCGAGGGAGTTGCGCTCGACGCTCGGCGACATGCCGATCGAAGCCTGCTCCCCGCAGGGCCGATTCGCCGACGGCGCCGCTGCGATCGACGGCACGCGACTCGTCGGGGCCGACGCGTGGGGCAAGTACCTGTTCTGCGACTTCGGGATCGGCGAGGTCCTGCACGTCCACCTCGGGCTCATCGGCAAGCTCCGGCGACGGGCGTCTCCGCCGCCGGAGCCAGTCGGGCTCATCCGTCTTCGCATCGTCGGGGTGGGAGCGACCTGGGACCTCTCCGGCCCGACCCGCTGCGAGCTCGTCACCCCCGAGGAGCGGGACCGGATCGTCGCCTCGTTGGGAGCAGATCCGCTCCGCCGAGGCGCCGACGTGGTCGGCGCACGAACAGCGTTCGAACGCTCCTCGAAGCCGGTCGGGGCGATCCTGCTCGACCAGTCGGTGATCGCCGGCATCGGCAACGTGTACCGGGCCGAGGTGCTGTTCCTCTGCGGGATCCGCCCGGACCGTCCGGCCCGATCGATCACCGACGACGAGTTCGACTGCCTGTGGCGCCACACCGTCGAGCTCATGCGGATCGGCACGCGGCTCGGGCGGATCGTGACGACCGAACCCGCCGAGATCGGACGGAGCCGGGGCAGGATGGGCGAGAACGAGCGCCTGTACGTGTACCACCGGGAGCACTGCCGACGGTGCGGTTCCGAGATCGCCACCATGGATCTCGGCGGACGCACGATCTGGTTCTGTCCGACGTGCCAGCCGGCCTGACCGAGCAACTACCGTCGCTGTCGTGGCGAACCGGACCGTCCCGAGCACGACGTGAACGTCCACGACCTTCCGACCCCCGCGCTCCTCGTCGACCTGGACGCCCTCGACGCCAACATCGACACGATGGCCGCCGCCCGACCCGGTCGCTCACTCCGTCCGCACGTCAAGGCCTTCAAGTCCACCGAGATGGCCCGCCACGTCGCCGATCGCGGCGGCCACGACGCCTTCTGCTGCGCCACGTTGCGCGAGATGGAGGGCATGGCCTCCGCCGGCCTCGGCGAGGATCTGCTGCTCGCCAACGAGACGCTCGACGTGGACCGGTTGCGTCGCCTGGTCGACCGCGGCGACGCTCGCATCACCGTCGCGGTTGACTCACCCGAGACCATCGAGGTCGCGGCTGCGGCGAAGGCAGAGGTGCTCATCGACGTGGATGTCGGACTCCCCCGCTGCGGGTGCCGACCCGACGACGCTGGACGACTCGCCGAGCTCGCCCGGGCACGCGGGCTCGTCGTGCGGGGGGTCATGGGCTACGAGGGCCACGCCGTGGGGAACCCCGACCGCTCCGTGCGGGCCGACATGGTCGCGGCGAGCATGGACCAGCTGCGCCGTGCGCACGCCGACGTCGGCGGTGAGGTCATCTCGGCGGGCGGCACCGGGACCTACGACCTCCACGACTGGGCGAGCGAGGTCCAGGCAGGGTCCTACCTGCTGATGGACACCCACTACGCCCAGCTCGGTCTGCCGTTCGGCCACGCGTTGCGGCTCGAGGTCACCGTCATCTCGACCTCACCCGACCCGACCTCACCGACGGGAGGATGGGGCGTCGTCGACTGCGGCCTCAAGTCGTTGGGGATGGATCACGGCAACCCGACGATCCCGGGCTGGTCGGTGTTCTTCTGCTCGGACGAGCACACGACGTTCCTGCCGGTGGACGGAGGGAGAACCGGGCTGCCGGCAGTCGGTGACCGGCTCGGGGTCCTGCCCGCCCACGTCGATCCGACCGTCGCGTACCACGAGCGACTGCACGTCGTGCGCGGCGACGAGGTGATCGACTCCTGGCCGGTCGACCTGCGGGGTTGGTGAGCGCTGCCCGCTCTCGGAGATCGGACCGTTACCAGGGTCAGATCGCCGCGGCCAGTCGCGGCAGAAGGGCCCGCAGCGCGCGGCCCCGGTGCGACAGCTCGTGCTTCTCGACGGAGGACATCTCGGCGAAGGTCCGCCCGTCGCCCTCCACGGGCACGAACACGGGGTCGTAGCCGAACCCGTTGCCACCACGGCGCCGCTCGATGATGCGACCCTCGACCGAACCCTCGGCGACGAGCTCGATCGAACGGCTGTCGGCGTCCGCTGGCGAGACGATGACGATCGCGCACCGGAACCGCGCCGTGCGGTCCTCGGGCGACACCGCTCCGATCGCCCCGAGTCGGTCGAGGAGCAGCGACACGTTCGACTCGTCGGTCGCTCCGACACCGGAGAACCGTGCCGACAGCACCCCCGGTGCACCATCGAGGGCGTCGACCACCAGGCCCGAGTCATCAGAGAGCGCCCACTCCCCCGTCGCTGCCGCCACGGCATCCGCCTTGAGTCGAGCGTTGCCCACGAAGTCCGGAGCGTCCTCGATCACCACCAGTCCGTCGGGGCGGGCGAGGACCTCGACGTCGAGGCCGCTCGCGTCGAGCAGATCCTGTAGCTCTGCGACCTTGGAAGGGTTCGCCGACGCAAGGACCAGCCGCTGGGTCACGGCAGGCAGACCCACACCACGGTCACCGTCCGAACGATCTCGGCGACGGGGGCTCCGCCACGTACTCCCGTTGCAGGTCGTGGATCCGCCGGATGCCACCCTCGGCCAGACCGAGCAGTGTGTCGAGCTCCTCCCGGCTGAACGGGGCACCCTCCGCAGTCCCCTGCACCTCGACGAACAGGCCCTTGCCGGTCATCACCACGTTCATGTCGGTCTCGGCGGTCGAGTCCTCGGCGTACGGCAGGTCGAGGACGGGAACGCCGTCGACGACGCCGACGGAGATCGCGGCGAGCTCGTCGTGCAGCGGAACCGACGACAGGAGCCCGGCACCCACCATGCGTGTGAGGCAGTCGTGCAGGGCGAGGTACGCGCCGCTGATCGCTGCGGTACGGGTGCCGCCGTCGGCCTGCAGGACGTCGCAGTCGATCAGGATCTGGCGCTCACCGAGCGCCTTCATGTCGCACACGGACCGCAGCGCTCGGCCGATGAGCCGCTGGATCTCCTGGGTGCGACCCTTCACACCCTTCGTCTCACGGCGGATGCGCTCGGGTGATGAGCCCGGCAGCATCGAGTACTCCGCGGTCACCCATCCCTTGCCCGAGTTGCGCATCCAGCGGGGGACGTCCTCGTCGAGCATCGCCGTGCACAGCACCTTGGTGTCGCCGGCGGTGACGAGCACGGATCCCTGCGCGTACGCGGTGTAGTCGCGCTCGAAGCTGAGCGGTCGCAGTTCATCGGGGCCACGCCCATCGGGTCTCACCGGGATGCTCCTGTCTGGGATCGGGGTCGGGGTCGTCGGTGATCCGGTGTCTCCGTCGAAGGAGGGTCCCGCGTCAGACCACGAGGGTGTGGTGGATGCGTGCCGGCTCGACCGGTCCACGATAGGCGTCGGCGGCCTCCGCGATCGCCAGATCCCAGGAACCGGTCGGAGGGACGTGGGTCACGACAAGGCGTCCGATGTCATCGGCGCGTGCCAGCCGGCCGGCCTGACCCGCAGTCATGTGCAGGTCGTCGATGTCGAAGCCGTCGGCGTCGAGCCACGTCGCTTCGCAGATGCCGAGGTCGATGCCGGCGCCGAGCTCACCGAGCGACCACGCGGGTCCGGTATCGGCGGAGTAGGCGACGGAACGGTCTCGGAAGTCGACGCGGAATCCGAGCGTCTCGGGCGGGTGCGCTGTGCGGGAGCTGCGGACGCGGAGCGCACCGATGGTGATCTCGGAACCATCGGTGATCACCTCCTGACGGAACGCATCACCGAGGCCATCGGGGAACACCGACTCGAGGTAGCCGAGGGTCTCGGCCGTCGAGTACAGCGGGACACCAGCGTGACCGAGCACGTAGCGCAGCGCGTTGCGCATGACGGGGATGTCACCCCAGTGGTCAGGATGGGAGTGGCTGACGAAGACAGCGTCGAGCACGGTCGGGCGGACATGCTGCTGGAGGCTCGCCAGCGTGCCCGGGCCGGCGTCGAGCAGGATCGTCCTGCCGCCGCCGCGGACGAGGTAGCCCGAGCAGGCGTTCCCCGCCGCCGCATAGGTGCCGGAGCAGCCGAGGACGGTGACGGCGAGGTCGTCGTCACCCGGTCGCTCGTTCGGCCCGAGCGTCACGTGGCTCACCACGAGAGTCGTTCCGCCCGCTCGAGCTCCGGTCCGAGCAGCCGCCGCCCCAGCTCCTCGAACCAGTTGACGTCACCGGTGGTTATGAACGTCGCGGTCCCTGGCGCCGCATCGACACCGGAGCGGTCGTCGCCGGTGTCGGCACCGGCACGCTCGAGTCCGAGGTCGCGGAGCACCCTGCTGACCTCGAACGCAGTCTCGTCCGCTGACGACACGAGCACGACGTCGCGTCCCATCACGTCGCTGAGGGTCCGGGCCAGGTACGGATAGTGGGTGCAGCCGAGCAGCAGCGAGTCGACCTTGGCATCACGGGCGGGGGCGAGCAGGCGATGCGCGAGGACGTGGACCTGTTCGGAGTCGAACTCGCCACGTTCGACGAACTCGACGAACCCCGGGCACGCGAGCGCCACCAGCTCCACGTCATCGGACTCGACCTCGACCGCCCGTTGGTAGGCGCCGGAGTGGATCGTGCCGACGGT
>CAYSCB010000251.1:0-4916 GCA_964429335.1 uncultured Aquihabitans sp. | reverse complement strand
GTTGTCGGTGATCGTCATGACCACCGCATCGTCGGTCAGGTCGGTGTCGGTCAGGTCGGTGTCGGTCAGGTCGGTGTCGGTGCTCACTGCTGCTCCCGGAGAATTTCTCACATCGTAGTAGGAGAAACCTCCGGGCCCCGAGCCGCCCGGTCCTCGTGAGCGCTCACCCCAGGAGACCCGAGCGAACCCGCTTCGGGCGGAACGCGCCCTCGATCTGGTCCTGGCTGAAACCGGCCGGCGCCTCACCGAGCACGGCATAGCGGTACAGCACCGTCCGGAACACGCCGCTCAGCGCGGAGCCGAGCACGGCCACGGCGACCACGGCGGCGATCACGAGCGCGAATCCGACCACGCTGATGATCACGTTGTTGGCTGCCAGGCCGAACAGCAGCACCGGCATCGTCACCAGGATCACCGCGAAGGTGATCAGCCCGACAGCGAGACCGATGCCGCCGTTGACGACGACGTTCTCACCCCAGGTCTTCTTGAACGCCTCCGCGGAACGGGTGAAGGCGTCCTTCACACCGACCTGCTCGATGACGAGGATCGGCAGCACCAGGAAGGTCACCAACGTCCACGCCAGGCCGATCAGGCCGACGACGATGCGGCCGATGAAGCCGGCGCGCTCCTGGATCGCCTGGAGCACCACCGACACCGTGGCGCTGATGATCGCCCACGGCAGGATCCGACCGGCGTTGGACGCCGCTTGGGACAACGCCCATCCGAGCGTCGGTGAACCGCCGCCGAGACGCTCGTTGGCCGCGAGCACCAGGGCGGACTGGAAGAAGATCGTCACGTACGCCCCGACCAGGTAGGCGAGGAACACGAAGACGTAACCGATCGGGCTCATCGAGAACTGCCGCTCGGAGATCGCTGCGGTGCTCGTCGGGAACGCCGACAGCAGCGCCAGTCCGATGAACGGTGCGACGCAGAGCAGCGACGTGATCGACGAGATGATCGGCAGGGCGAGCAGCTCCTTGTCCTGGCGCAGCACACCCCACGATGAGCGGAACAAGGCGAACGACCTCGAGAAGACACCCATGCGGCCATTCTGCCCCAGCATGGACGGAACCACACCGGACCGCTCAGGTGTGCAGGCCACGCTCCTCTGCCTCCGCCGCGAGCTCCAGCCAGCGCTCCTCGGCGAGCGCCAGATCCGATGTCACGTCGGTCAGCTCCTCGGCGAGGGCGGACAGCCGTTCGTGGTCCCTTGACCCGCCGGCGTCGGCGAGCGATGTGGTGATCTCGTCATGGCGGGCGCTCAGCTGCGCGACGTCACGCTCGGCGGCGCGCAGCAGGTTGCGGAGGTGGCTCGGGCTGGTCCGCCCCGAAGCTGCCGTGTCCGGTGCTGCCGTCGCCGTCGGGGTTCTGGGGCGGTCGACGGGTGCCGACGGCGTGGCGATCGACCGGCCACGACGAGCGGCTCGACGCTCCTGCTCGTAGGCCGCGTACCCGCCGGGCCGCCTGCCGGCGCCACCGTGGCCGTCGAGGACGATCACGTCCGCGACGGTCCGCTCCAGGAACGCCCGGTCGTGGCTGACGACCACGAGCGCGCCCGGCCAGTCGTCGAGGAAGTCCTCGAGCTGACGGAGCGTGTCGAGGTCGAGGTCGTTGGTCGGCTCGTCGAGGAACAGCACGTTGGGTCGCTCGGCGAGGACCAGCAGGAGCTGGAGGCGACGGCGTTCGCCGCCCGAGAGGAGACCGATCGGCGCCCACTGCGCGTCCGCGTCGAACCAGAAGGTCTCGAGCAGCGCCGCATCCACCCAGTCGGCCTCACGACGCCCGCCGGTCACCGCGTCACGGACCCGCTGGGCTGGGTCGAGGTCACGGCCCCGCTGGTCGTAGTAGCCGATCCGGGCGGTGCTGCCGACCTCACGCCGGCCCCGCATCGGCTCGACGCGTCCCGCCATGATGTCGAGCAACGTCGACTTGCCCGCCCCGTTGGGCCCGACGATGCCGAGGCGCTCCCGGGGGTCGAGCAGGAGGTCGACGCCGTCGAACAGCTCCGGACCGTCGCCGAAGCGATGGCCCACCCCGTGCAGCTCGACCACACGGTCCCCCAACCGCGGCACCGCAGCGTGCAACGGGAGATCACCCGTACGTGACGCCGCCTGTGGCTTCCCGTCGACGATGCGGGTCGCTGCGTCGATGCGCGCCTTGGGCTTCGAGGTCCGCGCCGGTGCACCACGACGCAACCAGGCCAGCTCGCGTCGTGCCAGGTTGCGACGACGGTCGTCCTCCCGAGCCGCCAGCTCCTCCCGCCGAGCGCGACCCTCGAGGTAGGAGGCGTACCCGCCGTGGTGCACGTAGCCGTTGCCGCGATCGAGCTCCAGGACCTCGGTGGTGACCCGGTCGAGGAAGTGACGGTCGTGGGTGACGAGCACGAGGCCCCCCGGGAGCTCCGCCAGTCGGTCCTCGAGCCAGGCGATGGCGTCGATGTCGAGGTGGTTCGTCGGCTCGTCGAGGATCAGCAGGTCCGCCGGCGTGACCAGGGCACGCGCGAGCGCAACCCTCTTCGCCTGACCTCCCGACAGCGACGACACCGGCGTGTCGAGCAGGCCGCCGATGCCCAGGCGGTCTGCCGTCGCAGCGACCTCCCAACGCTCGGCGACCGGTGCCCCGCCGAACAGGTCGTCGGAGACGAGTGGTCCGGACAGCTGCGGGTCCTGGTCCAACACCGAGATCCGCACGTCCCGACCGGGGCGCACCGTCCCCGTCTCCGGTTCGACGGTCCCGGCGAGGATCCCGAGCAGCGTGGACTTGCCGCACCCGTTCAAGCCCACGACGCCGAGCCGGTCACCGGTCGACAGCGTCAGGGAGACCCCGGCGAACAGCGGCCGTCCCGGGCGGCTCGCCGCGACGTCGGCGACGTCGAGAAGGATCACCGCTTCGTCAGACCCATCGCCTCCAGCCGGTTGACGAGCCACGCGTCGAGCAGGTCGACCGAGGGCTGTTGCAGAGCGAACGACACGTGGGCGAGGAAGGGTTTGATGATCGCAGGTCCCTGCGGCGTGAGGACCTGGGTCGCGCCCCGCCCGTCGGCCGGGATGGCGCCCGAGCGACGACGATCGAGACGGACGCTCGGTGCCTCGAGCTCCTGGCCCACGAGCGGCAGCCCGGCGAGCGCCATGAGCCGGTCGGTCATCACGTTCGGCACGACGCCGTCGGCGACGCCGTACTGGACGAACAGCGGGAACCGGTTCGCGCGGAGCCGATCGACGAGGTTCGTGTTCTCGGAGGGATCGAGCAGCAACGTCACCGCGCCTTCCATCGCCGCAGCGTCGCCGGCCTCCAACCCGCCGGGCACGACGCCCATGAACACCGGCCACAGCATCGAGTGGTAGAGGATGTCGGCGATCCCGCTGCCGGGGACCTGCAGGAACCCGCCGGACAGCTCCGGGATCGCCGTGATGGACGCCGCTCCGAGCACACCGCCCATGGATGTGCCCTCGTAGAGGATCCGCGACGTGTCGAGATCCGGACGGCCGTCAGGCGCGACGGTGTTCGAACCAACGGTGGCCACGTCCAGGTCGCCCATGTGGGTGCGGATCGACCGGACCAGCGAGACGGTGTCCACCTCGCCCTGCAGTGGCATCGACACGAGCCGACCGAGCTTCTCCGGAGTCGTGAGCTCGAGCAGGAACCCGCCGTCGTCGGAGCGTGCGCCGTGGTTCGGCACGTCGATGCCGATCGTGGCCATCCCCCGTTGCGAGTTGGCGGTCGCGACGAGGAGCAGGGTCTCCTTCGAGGCGAGCAACCCGTGGCCGTAGACGACCACCGGTGCACCGGCGGCGCTCGCCGGCGTCGTCGGCAGCACCATCAGGAACGGCGCCCACAGCGGCCTCGGACCGTTCTCCGGACGGACCACCCCGTCGGCGTCACGGAAGTCCGACAGCTGCACCTCACCGGTGACCATCGTCGAGGACGCTCCCGCGAACACCGGCGGGACGGTCGCGACGTTGCGGATCGGATGGTCGGCGGCCGCAGCCACGGCGACCAGCGCATCGAAGCGGGCGGTGGCGCTCGCGGCGCTGCGGACGGTGAAGCGCGTCGCTGACAGCGTGTCAGCCCAGTGGTCGCCCTCGAAACGGCGCAGGTCGGCGCGGATCGACGTCATCGCCGTGCCGCGGTCCATGCCCGCGGCGCGTGCCGGTGGACCGAACTGGGAGGTGAGCCCGCCGCGAAGCCGTGCCACGTAGGTGTGACCGGGCTCCCATCGCACCTTCGGCCAGGCCGCGACGATCGTGTTGGGCCGACCCTGGCGGATGGCGTCGACCGACACCTCGGCCCGGATGGGGACGGCCCTTCCGGACGCCGTGTCGTAGACGCGCAGGACCTTCCCGCCGTCCGCTGGCAGCGACGCCGGATCCACCGATCGGTCCAGCTCGAAGAACACCGGGCCCACGGCGGAGAACCCGTCGGCGCCGTCTTCGACATCGGCGAGTCGCGCACCGGGGCCGAGCGGGGCGATCCCGTCGGCCGGGACGATCCCGTCAGGGATGTGCACCCGGCGTCCCGTGGCGGTGGTGGAGTCGGCGACGGTCAGCTCGTCGCTCGGGAACGGCAGCGCACAGGACCGGATGGCCGCGGCGACGCACGGATGGCCGGGAGTTGCGACCGGTGGTGGTGCCGACGTCGGCGGAACCGCGCACGACGCCAACAACAGCGACACCGACAACAACGACAGCGACACCGCCGCAGCCGCGCTCGGGACCAGGAGCCCCCCACGTCGGCCGACCACACGCCGTCGTGCACCTGACCGACCGCACCCGCCTGAGATTCGCCCTCGCATGGCGAGAGGGTAGGCCCTCGTCCCGGCACGGGGCGAGGCGAGATCAGCCCCCGACAGTGCCCGGTGGTGGCGGAGGGGGCGGTGGCGCTGGCGTTGGCGCTTCGGTTGCGGTGGCACCAGTGGG
>CAYSCB010000250.1:0-4927 GCA_964429335.1 uncultured Aquihabitans sp. | reverse complement strand
CAGCACGGAGTGCCTGATCGGTCGGATACGACACCCCCAACTCGGGTCGTCCACGGCACGATGCGGGAGCCAAGCGACCCGAGTTCAGGATGGGAGGGTGGGAGGACGTCAGCCGACCAGCCAGCCGATGCCCTGGACGAGGCGCCAGCCGAGGTAGATGACCACGGCGGCCAACAGCAGCCAGAAGTGCCACGGGACCTTCGTGTCGGCATCGTCGTCCCGGGGAGCAGCGGAGGACTGCACCAGCGGCTGATCACCCGGGTCGGCGACATGGTGACCTGACGGGCAGTCTCCCTCGGGCGTCAACGTCGACGGCGTGTAGAACCGACTGCACTGCTCGCACCACGGCACGGTCCGACTCCCCTGTCCCCGCCCGACCGACCTCAGACCGGTGGGACGCCGTGACGGCGTGACGAGAACGTGCGGTCCTTGCCTGCGGCCCGCAGCAGGCGGCGGTGCACCTCGGTCCGCAGATCCTCCCATTCGATGACCGCATCGACGACGAGCTCCGAGGCGAGACGCAGCAGGTCGACGTCGGTCTCGTAGATCCCCCGCTGCTCGACCACGAACGCTTCGCGCTCTTCAGGGTCCTCGATCGCGGCGATCCTGTTGGCGAACACCGCGTTGACGGCCGCCTCGGGTCCCATCACAGCGATCTTCGCGGTCGGCAGGGCGATCGTGGCCACTGGGTCGAACGCTGGTCCGGACATCGCGTAGAGCCCGGCTCCGTAGGCCTTGCGGAGGATCACCGAGACCTTGGGCACCGTCGCCTCGGACACCGCCGTGATCATCTTCGCTCCGTGTCGGATGATGCCCTCGCGCTCGACCTGCGAGCCGATCATGAACCCCGGGACGTCCGCGAGGAAGACCAACGGGACACCGAACGCGTCGGCGAGCCAGATGAACCGCGCCGCCTTGTCCGCCGAGTCGGTGAACAGCACACCGCCCTTGTGCATCGGGTTGTTCGCCACGATGCCGACCGGCCGACCCTCCAGCAGGCCGAACCCGACGACCAGCTCGGGAGCGAACAGCGGCTTGATCTCGAAGAACGACTCCGCGTCGAGCAGCCCGTCGAGCACGTCGTGGATGTCGTATCCCTGCGCCTCCTCCTCCGGCACGATGTCACTCGTCAGTGCTCGTGACGCCTCGACAGGGTGGTAGGTGGGCGGATCCTCGGTCCAGCGGCGCGGCAGGTAGGTCAGGTACGCCCGCGCCTGGTGGATCGCGTCCTCGTCGTCGACGGCGAGGTTGTCACCGCAACCCGACACGGTCGCGTGCATCCGGGCACCGCCCATCTCCTCCAGCGTCACCACCTCGCCGACCACCATCTCGGCCATACGTGGCGAACCCAGGTACATCGAGGCGTTGCCTTCGACCATGACCACGATGTCGCAGAACGATGGGATGTAGGCGCCGCCCGCTGCGGAGGGTCCGAACAGGCAGCACACCTGCGGTACCCGACCCGACAGCTTCACCTGGTTGTGGAAGATCCGCCCCGCACCCCGCCGCCCGGGGAACAGCTCGACCTGGTCGGTGATCCGTGCACCGGCGGAGTCCACGAGCCACACGACCGGGATCTCGTCACGGAGCGCCGTCTCGGTCAGCCGCACGATCTTCTCGACGGTCCGGGCACCCCAGCTGCCCGCCTTGACCGTCGGGTCGTTGGCCATGACCGCCACGGGTCGGCCGTCGACCTCTCCGACGCCGGTCACCACGCCGTCGGCGGGGAGATCCGGGCTCATGTCCTCCCGGTACGGAGCGTTGGCGAGGAGCTGGTCCTCGACGAAGGTCCCGGGATCGCACAGCAGATCGATCCGGTCGCGGACGAACAACTTGTGCTGCGCCGCGAGCTTGGCGGCACCGGCATCGAGGTTGCCCCGTCGGGCACGGGCGGTCGCTGCGGCGAAGCGGTCAGCGGGAACGTCCGATCGCAGCTCGTCGCCCGGTCCGCCCATCGCTCAGCTGTCCACCGAGACGAGGTCGACGACGAAGACCAGATCCGCGTTCGGCGGGATCCCCGATCCCGGTGGGGGGCTCGCGCCGTAGGCCATCGCCGCTGGGATGACGAGGGTCCGACGGCCACCTTCCTTCATGCCCGGGATGCCGTCTCTCCAGCCGGGGATCACCTGATCGAGCGGGAACTGCACTGCGCCGTCCATCTGCCACGACGACTGGAAGACCTTGCCGGTGCTCGCAACCGCCCCGACGTACTGCGCGCTGACGGTGTCACCGGCCTTCGCCTCCTTGCCGGTGCCGACGACGTCGTCGGTGATCTTCAACTCGGACACCGGGGCGTCGACCTTGTCGACCTTCGGCTCGCCGCGCTCCTGGATCGCCTTCGCCTCCGGCGTCGACGCAGCGGTCGTCGACGGCCTGGCCTGGTCGCCGGCAGCGGCCGTGGTGGCGGGTGCGTCGGAATCGGTGGAGTCATCACCGCACGACGCGGCGAGCCCTCCGAGGACCACCACTGCGGCGACGACGCCCAGCGCCGTCGCCTTCTGCCGCATCGCCCTCACCGCCATGACACGTCCACCAGGTCGACGGTGAACACCAGCGTCTCGTTCGGTGCGATCCCGGCACCGGGTGGCGGGTTGGCGCCATAGGCCATCGCCCCCGGGATCACCAGGGTCCGACGTCCCCCGACGCGCATGCCGACCAGGCCCTCGCTCCATCCGCGGATCACGCCGTCGAGCGGGAAGCTGATCGGCGCGCCGCGGTCCCACGACGCATCGAACTGCGCGCCGGTCGACGCGGACACCCCCACGTAGTGGGCGGTCACCGTCGCTCCCGGGGTCACCTCCTCGCCCTGGCCGACGACGTCGTCGGTGATGACGAGCTCCGTGACGACCTCCGTCGCACCGAGCGTGGGCTTGCCGCGCGCCTCGATCTCCTCACGTACCTGGCTCACTCTGGTCCTCCTCGGGGGTCCGGTCGATCGTAGAGGTTCATGGATCACTCGCCCCGACGACGCACGCGGAGCTTGATCGGTGTCGCCTCCAGGTTGAACTCCTCGCGGAGCATCCGCTCCAGGTACCGCAGGTAGCTCGCTGGGAGGGTCTTGTTGGCGAACAGCGTGAAGGTCGGCGGGTCCGCCGCCCCCTGGGTCGCGTACAGGACACGAGCACCGTGGGGGCCGGGCTGGGCCTGCTGCGCCCGGCGGATGACGTCGTTCACCTGCCGGGTCGGGATCCGGGTGTGGTAGGCGTCGATGGAGGCCTCGAGCGCGGGGAGCAACCGGTGCACGCCACGCCCGGTGAGCGCCGAGATCCGCAGCACGGCAGCGTCGCCGAGGAAGTGCAGACGCTGACCCAACTGGTACAGCACGTCCTTGCGACGCTCCTCGTCGAGCAGCTCCCACTTGTTGAGGAGCACCACGATCGGACATCCCGCGCCGTCGACGCGCTCGGCGAGGCGCTGGTCCTGGTGGGTGACGCCCTCGGTCGAGTCGATGACCAGCAACGCGACGTCCGCCTCGTCGACGGCCTTGAGGGCGCGGACCATCGAGAAGTACTCGGTACCCTCGTCGATGCGGGACTTGCGCCGCATCCCGGCGGTGTCGACGAACCGCAGCGGTCCGATCTCGGTGTCGACGACCGTGTCGACGGCGTCACGGGTCGTACCCGGCATGTCGTGCACGACGGCTCGGTCCTCACCGATGAGCCGGTTGAACAACGTCGACTTCCCGACGTTCGGCCGTCCGACGAGCGCGACGGAGATGACGCCCTCCCCCTCCTCCATGTCGGACTGCTCGGCGTCGACGTCGGGGGCTTCCTCGGGCAGCTCGTCCACGATCACGTCGAGCAGGTCGCCGGTGCCACGACCGTGCAGCGCGGAGATCGGGAACGGCTCGCCCAGACCGAGCGACATCAGCTCCCAGATCGACGCCTCCTGGCTCGCGTCGTCCACCTTGTTCGCGATGACGTGGACGGGCGCGTCGATCGAGCGCAGCAGCTGTGCAACCTGGGCGTCGTCGTCGGTCACGCCGACCTTGGCATCCACCACGAGCAGCACCACGTCAGCGTCACGGATCGCCTGTTCGGACTGGGTGCTGACCTTGCGGTCCAGGTCGCTGCCACCGCTCAGCCACCCGCCGGTGTCGACGAGCAGGAACGGGCGACCGAGCCACTCCGCCTCCACCTCCTTGCGATCACGCGTCACTCCGGGCTTCTCCTCGACGATCGCGACGCGCCTGCCGAGGATCCGGTTCATGAGGGTCGACTTGCCGACGTTCGGCCGCCCGACGATCGCGACGACCGGAAGGTCACCCACCGTCAGCTCCACTCGCTGCACCCACCGACGACGTGCACCTGTCGTCCAGCAAGAGGTGCCGGAGTGCCACACCATCGGTCGGCACGACCTCGACCGACCGTGGCAGATCCGCTGGCGACATGCCGTCGAGGAACACCCCACGTGACAGGCACACGTCGGGCAGCAGGTAGCGCTGCCCGAGGGGTTCGGCCTCCAGCGTGCGCGCCACGTCCTCACCGACGATCAGCCCCGCTACCGCGATGTCCACACCGAAGTAGCGGTTCTCGACGGGGATGATGCGCACACCGGCGTCGACGAGGCCTCCCTGACCTGCCTCACGCAGCACGGCGTCGACGAGCGGTGTGAGGACGCGTGCACCGTAGGCACCGGTGAGGATGCCGACAGGGGTGGAACTGCCCGACGAGAGGTCACCGGTGAGGTGATCACGGCGGCCGCGGAGGCCGTGGCGCCTGGGTTCCAGCGACACCGGCGTCGAGCTGACCTCTGAGGGAGCAGCCGGGTCGGTCCTCGACGATGGGGCCGTGCGGGGTGCGCGATAGCCGTCAGCGGGGGCCCCGTCGACCCAGTGGAAGAAGCCCGACTGGATGCCGATCCCCTCCTCCGAGACACCACGCAACTCCGCCTCGAACGCTCTGGCCATGCCGATGCCGTCCTCGTG
>CAYSCB010000249.1:0-4936 GCA_964429335.1 uncultured Aquihabitans sp. | reverse complement strand
GACCGAGGACCACAACGTCCCGACCGCAGACATCGACCGTCCGATCGCGGATCCCGTCTCGCGCAAGCAGGTCGACACGCTCCGGGCGAACACCGCCGAGTTCGGCATCGTCAACCACCCGATGGGCTCCGCCGGCCAGGGCATCGTCCACGTCATGGGTCCGGAGCAGGGCCTGACGTTGCCCGGCATGACGATCGTCTGCGGCGACAGCCACACCGCCACCCACGGTGCGTTCGGCGCCCTCGCGTTCGGGATCGGCACCTCCGAGGTCGAACACGTCCTCGCCACCCAGACGCTCCCCCAGGTCCGCCCGAAGATGCTCTCGGTCACCGTCGACGGCGAGCTGCGCCCGGGCGTGTCCGCCAAGGACGTCATCCTCGCCATCCTCGGCGTGCTCGGCACCTCCGGCGGCATCGGCCACATCGCCGAGTACCGGGGCTCCGCCATCCGGTCGCTGTCGATGGAGGGACGGATGACGGTCTGCAACATGTCGATCGAGGCCGGCGCCAAAGCGGGGCTCATCGCCCCCGACGAGACCACGTTCGAGTACCTGAAGGGTCGCCCACACGCTCCGAGCGGCGCAGCGTGGGACGCGGCCGTGGCCGACTGGTCGACCCTCGTGACCGACGAGGGTGTCACCTTCGACACCGAGGTGTTCCTCGACGCGGCGGACATCGAACCGTACGTCTCCTGGGGCACCAACCCCGGCCAGGTCATCCCGCTGTCGCAGCGGATCCCGTCCCCGGACGACTTCGACGACCCGGTGCTGCGCTCGGCCGCGGAGCGGGCACTGGAGTACATGGGCCTCGATGCGGGCACCGCGATGCGCGACGTCGCGGTCGACACGATCTTCATCGGCTCCTGCACCAACTCGCGCATCGAGGACCTCCGTGCTGCCGCCGCGGTCGCCCGCGGCCGACACGTCGCCGACGGGCTGCGCACGTTCGTCGTGCCGGGCTCCCGAGCGGTCAAGGAGCAGGCCGAGGCCGAAGGCCTCGACCGGGTGTTCATCGACGCCGGCTTCGACTGGCGCGAGCCGGGGTGTTCGATGTGCCTCGCGATGAACCCCGACAAGCTCTCCCCCGGCGAACGTTCCGCATCCACCTCCAACCGCAACTTCGAAGGCCGCCAGGGCCGCGGCGGACGCACCCACCTCGTGTCACCCGAGGTCGCTGCCGCCACCGCGATCGTCGGTCGCTTCGCCACTCCCGACGACCTGGCCTGACCCGACGACCTGGCCTGACCCGACGACCTGGACTGAGAGGACACGACACATGGAACCCGTTCGCATCATCCACGGCCGGGGCGTCCCCCTGGACCGCTCCGACGTGGACACCGACCAGATCATCCCGTCGGACTGGCTCAAGCGGGTGGAGCGCACCGGCTTCGACGCCGGGCTGTTCTCCGAGTGGCGTGACGAGCGCGACTTCGTGCTGAACCAGGAGCGCTTCCAGGGAGCGAACGTGCTGGTCGCCGGGCCGAACTTCGGTACCGGCTCCAGCCGCGAGCACGCCGTGTGGGCCATCCAGCAGTACGGGTTCGCGGCAGTCGTGTCGCCGCGCTTCGGCGACATCTTCCGCAACAACGCCACGAAGAACGGACTCGTGCCCGTGCAGGTCACCGAATCCGTCGGACGGACGCTGCTCGACGCGTTGGAGGCGGACCCGACCATCGAGGTCATCGTCGACGTCGACCGGCGCGTGCTCGAGGTGCCGGCGATCGACCTCCTCGAGGACTTCCCGCTCGACGACGCCGTTCGCCACCGGTTCCTCGAGGGCCTCGACGACATCGGCCTCACCCTGCAGCACGAGGCCGAGATCGGCTCCTACGAGGCGGTCCGACCCGGCTGGATGCCGAGGACCGCGGCCTGATCCACGTCATCGGGGAACCGTTCCGGCGTTCCGATCGTCACACTCCCTGACACCGCCCACCGAGGTCGACGGGACCGCGGCGATCGGACCGACGAGGAGGAACGATGGGGGACGACGCAACGAGCACCGGAGGCGCAGCGACCGCGACAGGTCGGGCGGCAACGCTCGTCACCGCGGTGATTGCCGCGATGGTGCTGTTCGCCACCGGCTGCACGCGCGACATCGATCCGACCACCTCGCCGGTGCGACCGGGGAGAGTCGAGGACATCGCGTTGGTGCGCGCCGAGGACTGCACGCAACTCGCCGATGCCGTCGCCGAACGTGAACAGGCGTTGCAGCGCCTACGTCGCTCGTGGTCCGACGAGGAGCTGGCCACGGGCAACGCGGCCGGCTCAGAGGATCGCGCTCCCTCAGCAACGACCATGTCGCCGCAAGCTGTCGCCGGATCCGCCGACAAGGCCTCGGGTGCAGCGGAGGCCGCACCATCGTCGGATGGCACGGTGGTCGCCGGTACGAACCTCCAGGAGGCCGACGTCGACGAGGGCGACATGGTCAAGACCGACGGGAAGCGCCTCGTCGTGCTCACCGACGACCGGACGCTCCGTGTCGTACGTCTGGGCACCGATCCGGCGGTGACCGGTGCGGTGTCGCTGCTGAGCTCTCGTGACGAGGCGTCCTACGGCTCCGGTCGTGGTCAGGTCCTCCTGCGAGGAGACGAGGCCGTCGTCCTGGTGCCGTCCTACTCGCCGTCGACCGGTGCACCCATCCTCACGCTTGCCCGGGTCGATCTGAGCGATCCGGCTCCGAAGATCATCGAGCAGACCCGGATCGCCGGTGAGCTCGTCGCCACGCGGATGGCCGGCACGGGCACGAACCGTCCGCCGGTCCGCGTGGTGCTGCGGCCGTGGAGCTCCGACGGACCGGTCGTCGAGCCCGTGCCGATGCCAATCGAAGAACCGTCGACGGTGCCCGAGACCGTGCCCCCGACGACGACCGTGCCCGAGAACGCTGATGACCACGCGACCACCCCCCGGGGCGACGAGAAGGTCGCCTCCGAGGTGCGGCGCCTCCTGCCGCAGAGCGTCGGTGCCGACGGCACGAGCCGACCGATCGGCGGCTGCTCCGACGTCTTCGTCGAACCCGCTCCGGTCACGACCGGAGCTTCCTCCGACACCTCCGTCGTGTCGGTGCTCACGATCGGCGACTCGCTGGCCGACCTGTCACCGGTGACCGTCGCCGGCGGCGCCGACACCGCCTATGCCACGACCGATGCCCTCTACACGACGGCCACGGTGTGGGGAGACCAGGAGGGCACCGCGATCCACCGCTTCGATCTGACCGGCGAGGGACCGGCCCACTACACCGGCAGCGGTCTCGTCACCGGCAGGATCAAGGACCAGTACTCGTTGTCGGACCGCAACGGAGCGCTGCGGATCGTCACGACGACGACCAGGAACGTGCCCGCCGTCCCGATGCCTGCCAACCCCGACAGCCCGGTGGTCGGACCGACCCCCGACATGGTGGCACCCGACATGGTGCGCCCAGCGGGTCCGGCCGGACGTCTCGCGGTGCTCCGCCCCGACGACTCGGGAACGCTCCGGGAGGTGGGCCACCTCGACGACATCGGTGCCGGCGAGGAGGTGAAGTCCGTCCGGTTCCTCGACGACCGAGCGTATGTCGTCACGTTCCGCCAGACCGATCCGCTGTTCGCCATCGACCTGTCGGACGACACGGCGCCGAAGCTGCTCGGCGAGGTGAAGCTCCCCGGCTTCTCCGAGTACCTGCATCCCGTCGGCGACGGTCGGCTGCTCGGCATCGGCTCGGACGCCGATCCGCAGACGGGACGGGCGACGGGCTTCAAGGCGACGTTGTTCGACGTCGCCGATCCGACCGCCCCGAAGGAGCTGGACTCGCTCGTCAAGCCGGCGATCGACACCGCCGTCGCCACCGATCCGCACGCGTTCACCTGGGACCCGGTCCGCCAGCAGGCCGTCGTGCCGGTGTCGCAGATCGACAACGGCTTCCGCTCCGGCCCGTGCCCGCCGAACGCCGAGTGCATCGCTGCGGCAGGAGACATGGCGCTGCGCGACGCGCTTCCCTGGAGCGGCGCCTACGTGCTCGGCGTGGACGGCGATCACCTGACCCTGCGGGGGACGCTGGCCCACGAGCACCACGACGGCGCCACCGGAGCCGCGACCACGCCGATCCTGCGGTCCGTCGTCGTCGACACCTCGATCTGGACGGTGTCGGACGCGGGCGTCGGCCGCACCGAGGCGACGAACCCGACGTCGGTGTCGCTCCTCCCCTTCTGACCGCCACCCCGCCGTGGCGGACGCGGGCAGGTCAGCCGACGACGATGACCGACACGATGCCGTCGACGGCCCGGAGCTGCGCCGCCACCTCGGCGGGCACCCGGCGGTCCGTCGCGATCGCCATCAGCGCCTTCGCGCCGTGCTCGTTGGAGCCGACCGCCATGTCGTCGATGTTCACCGCTGCGCTCCCCAGCACGGTGCCGACCGTGCCGATCATCCCGGGACGGTCGTCGTTGCGCAGGACCAGCAGGTGCTCCGCCGGCGGGACGTCGACCGCATGGTCGTCGATCATCACCACGGTCGGCACCGCGCGCAGACCGACCAACGTGCCGGCCACGCTGTGGTCCCCGCTGCGCAACGTGATCAGGTTGACGTAGTCACGTGCGGTCGTCGTCGACGTGGGTCGGATCTCGATGCCGTGCTCCTCGGCGATCTGCGGGGCGTTCACGTACGAGACCGGCTCACCACCGGTCGCGCCGATGAAGCCCTTCAGCACCGACAACGTCAGGATGCGCGTGTCGTGCTCGGCGATCTGGCCCTGGTAGAGGATCTCGAGCGCGTCCGCCGTGCCGCTGCTGGCGATGCCACCGCTCAGGCCGGCGAAGATCCGTCCGAGCTGCTCCGCCAGCGCCAGGTACGGCCGCACCGACTCCGACGCCTCGCCGGCGCTCACGTTCACAGCGAACGGCACGAAGTCCCCGGCGAGCGCCAGTCCGACCATCTCCGCGATCGTGTCGCCCGCCTTGTCCTGGG
>CAYSCB010000248.1:0-4957 GCA_964429335.1 uncultured Aquihabitans sp. | reverse complement strand
GTCGCCGTCGGGGTGGCCGGCGTCGTGGTGTTCGGGGTGACCCAGCGCTCGAACGTGCAGGCGGCGATCGACGAGGCGTTGCAGGCAGCGGACCGCATCGGAGCGTCCTCGACCGAGGCCTCGGCTGCCGGCTTCGCTGCGGCACATGCACGTCTCGAACAGGTCGTCGCCGCGGCCGACGCACCGTGGATGCTCCCTGCTCGGGTGCTCCCCGTCGTCGGCGTCAACGTGAGCTCGGTCCGCGAATCCGCAGCGGCGGGAGCGACCCTCACCGAGGCTGCGGGACGGCTCAGCTCGCAGGTGGACTACGAACGCCTGCATCGAGAGGGCGGCGGAATCGATCTCGCTGTGCTCCGCAGCTTCCAGAGCCCGCTCGCGGACGCGGACGACGCGCTGGCAGCGAGCGAGGCCTCGCTGCGTGCGGCGGACTCCCCGCTGCTCGTGGCGCCGATCGCCGATCGGATGGCGTCGCTCGGGACCCGGGTCACCCGCGCACATCACGACGCGACGACCGCGCGGATGGGCGCACAGGTCGCCCCCGACCTGCTCGGCGGGGCCGGACCCCGCCGATACCTCCTGCTGTTGGGCAACCCCGCCGAGGCACGCGACCTGGGTGGCCACATCGGCAACTGGGCGGAGATCGTCACCGAGGACGGTGCGATCAGCGTCACGCGCGTCGCGGAGCCGTACGACATGTTCGCCCCGTTCTCCGAGGACCGTCCGTTCCTGCCCGATGCGGCCACCTTCCCGCGTTCGCTCACCGAGATGAACCCCACCCAGTTCCCCCAGAACTGGGGAGCGAGCCCCGATCTCCCGACCGTCGCCCGACTCGCGGCCGAGCTCTACCCGCAGGTTCCCGGCGGCGGTCCACTCGACGGTGTGATCTACGCCGACACCAGGGCGTTCGCCGCCGCGCTCGCCATCACGGGTCCGGTCCCGATCCCGGAGACCGACCGGACCCTCGACAGCTCGGAGGCCGCCGAGTTCCTCGAACGCGGGCAGTTCGCCGAGTTCGCACGTGAGTCCGTCGGCGACCGGGCGGTGACCGGTCTGGTGCGTGAGGCCCTGCACCGCCTGCTCGAGGGCCGACTGCCGTCACCCGACGCGGTCGCCGCGAACTTCGGTCCGGCAGCCGAGGGCGGCCACCTCGGCTTCCTCCCGCTTCACGACGATGAGCTGGCGTTCGTCCGGCGCCTCGGCCTCGAGGGCGCCGTCAGACCGAACAAGGGCGCTGATCTGCTCGCTGTGATCAACCGCAACGCGAACCCGTCGAAGATCGACACGTACCTGGAGCGCTCCGTCACCGACCACGTCACCTTCGACCCTGGATCCGGTGCGGTGCATGCACGCGTCGAGATCACCCTGGCCAACAACGCACCAGCCGCCGGGCTGCCCAAGTTGATCGGGAACCCACCACCGGGCGCTCCGCCGGGCACGAACCGGACGGAGGTCGCGGTGCTCACGCCGCTGCGGTCGACAGGCGTGACCCTCGACGGCCGGTCCGTGGGGGTCGGCACCCGTGACGATGTGCAGGGCCTGTTGCGCCACAGCGTCATGGTCGATCTGGCACCCGGACAGACGCGGACGCTCGTCGTCGAGCTCGACGACCGGGTGGCCGGCCCGGACTACCGGCTCCGATGGATCAAGCAACCCCTCGTCAACCCCGAACGCGCGGAGCTGTCGATCAGGTCGACGGGCTCTGAGTTCAAGGGCGGCGTCACCTCCGGCACGATGAAGCTGGCCCAGCACGACGAGGACGTGACGGTCCGCACCGAGCGTTGAGCATCGATGCGGCTCCCGGGTGACTTCGCCCACGAATCCCGCGAATCGGTGCTGGACGCCGTTAGGCTCACCTGCGACACTGTGGTTGCGTTTCGGCCGAGCGCGTGAACGTGCCGGCATCGAGGAGGATGACTCGTCATGGGAGCGAACTGGGGAATCGGTGCTCGGCGAACGCTCGGCGCGGCCCGCCTGATGACGGTCGGTGCCTTCGCTCTGGTCGCCGTGGCGCTGACGTCGGCGGGGTGCACGGTCAATCCCCCGGTCACTGGACCCGCGAGCCTCCCGAACGGCACGGGCTCCATCACGATCGAACAGGGCCCGGTCGGTGCCACGGGCCTGTGCCTGCCCAGCATCTTCGGCCTGTCGTACGTCGCACAGGACACCCCGACGGAGTTCATCCTCACGATCACCGCCTCCCCGTCGATGTGCGAGACGATCAACCCCGTCGCCGCCATCTACGCCATGCCGAAGGGCGCGACGGACCTCGGCAACGCGTTCCCACAGAAGCTGGCGACGCGCACGCCGTTCACCATCAGCGGTCCCGGCGTCACGACGGTCACGTTCCACAAGGGATGCCTCCCGGCGCAGTTCGATGTCGTGACCGGCGACACACCCCCCGTCATCTGGCCAGGCGGTCCGTACCACGGACCGATGCTGTTCCCGTTTCCTTGGGCCGCCGGGTCCGCCGGCCTCTGGTACGGGGGTGACTGCGGCGGTGGGACCGGATGCGAGAACTACACCCCGACCAACCTCGCGGTGACACCCACCAGCGTCGCACCGGGCGGCACGATCACCGTGTCGGGCTCGGGCACGCCGGGGACCACGATCACGATCGCGTTCCGCCAGCCGCCCGCGGCGGCGGTCCCCACCGGGGTGACCGTCCCCGTTCCGGCGAGCGGCCAGTGGTCGACCCCGGTGACCGTGCCGGCGAGCCTTGCTCCCGGGACGTGGCAGGTCGTAGCTGGCGTCGAGGGGTGCGAGGTGGAGACCACCGCGGACATCACCGTAACGTCGCCGACGCAACCGACGACGCCGACGCAGCCGACCACACCGACGTCACCGTCCGTACCGGGCGAGGTTGGTGGTGCCACCACGGTCGCACCGACGACCCAGGGCCCGACGGGCAGCCAGCCGCTGCCCACCGCGGCAGTCCAGGGAACCACCCAGACCAACTCGAGCAACTCGGCGGCGAGCGGGCTCGCCTTCACCGGCTCATCGGTGCGCCTGCCGATCCTCATCGGCATCGCGCTGCTGGTCCTCGGCACGCTGCTGGTCCTGCAGCGTCGACGCCGGCACTCCTGAGTCGGGGTCTCCACCGTTCGCCGGTCGTCGCTCGAAAGCGACCACCGGGATGATCAGCCCCGGGGGATCTCCCTGAGCTCGTAGGTCTCGATGACGTCGCCCTGCTTCAGGTCCTGGAAGTCCGACAGGCCGATACCGCACTCGAAGCCTGCCTGGACGTCCCGCACGTCTTCCTTGAAGCGGCGCAACGAGGAGATCTCGCCCTTCCAGATGATCGTGCCCTCCCGGAGGAAGCGCACCTTGGAGCCTCGGGTGATGGTGCCGCTCTGCACCATGCAACCGGCCACGGCTCCGACACGGGGCACCCGGAAGACCTCTCGGACCTCCGCCTCGCCGGTGACCGCCTCCTCGAACTCGGGAGCCAGCATGCCGACCATCGCGGACTCGATGTCCTCGAGGAGCTTGTAGATCACCTCGTAGGTCCGGATCTCGACGTCCTCGACCTGGGCGAGCTCGCGGGCCGGGCGGCCGGGACGCACGTTGAACCCGATGATCGTCGCACTCGAGGTCGCGGCGAGTTGGATGTCGGATTCGGTGATCCCGCCGACGCCCCGCAGGACGAAGCCGATCTTGACCTCTGGTCGCTCGAGCTTCTTCAGGCTCTCGGTCACCGCCTCGAGGGAGCCCTGCACGTCGGCCTTCACGATCAGGTTGAGCACCGCCTGCTCGCCGGCCTGGATCTGGGCGAAGATGTCTTCGAGCCGTGCGCCATGGGACATGACCGAGGCGTCACGGGCCCGCGCCGCCTCACGGTGCCAGCGTTCACGGGTCTCTGCGACGGCCTTGGCCTTCCGCTCGTCGGGTGCGACGACGAAGTCGTCACCTGCCTGGGCGACGTCGGAGAGACCGAGGACCTCCACCGGTGTCGACGGCCCGGCCTCCTTGACCTGTTCGCCCTGGTCGGTGATCAACGCACGCACGCGACCCCACGCAGGGCCGGCGACGAGCGGATCCCCGACGCGCAGTGTGCCCCGCTGCACGAGGATCGTGGCCACGGGACCACGCCCCATGTCGAGGTGCGCCTCGAGGACGGTGCCACGCGATCGCCCCTCGGGATCGGCACGGAGGTCCTCCAGCTCGGCGACGACCAGCAGGTTCTCGAGCAGTTCGTCGATGCCGATGTTCTGCAGCGCCGAGATCTCGCAGACGATCGTGTCGCCGCCCCAGCCTTCGGGCACGAGGTCGTGCTCGGCGAGCTGCTGCAGCACGCGGTTGGGATCCGCGTTCTCCCGGTCGATCTTGTTGACCGCGACGACGATCGGGACCTCTGCCGCACGCGCGTGCTGGATCGCCTCGAGCGTCTGGGGCATCACCCCGTCGTCAGCCGCCACCACCAACACGACGATGTCGGTCGAGTCGGCACCTCGGGCCCGCATCGCGGTGAACGCCTCGTGGCCGGGCGTGTCGATGAACGTCAGCGGCCTGCCGTCCTTGACGACCTGGTAGGCACCGATGTGCTGGGTGATCCCGCCGGCTTCGCCTGCGACGACGTTGGCGCTGCGGATCTGGTCGAGCAGCTTGGTCTTGCCGTGGTCGACGTGGCCCATCACGGTGATGACCGGGGCGCGGTGTGGCAGCGACTCGTAGTCGACGTCCTCGTCGTCGTCGATGTCGAGGACCTTCTGGAGCTCGACCTCCTGCTCCTCACCGGGATCGACCAGGCGGATCTCAGCGCCGACGTCGGCAGCGAAGAGCTCGATCATGTCGTCGCCCAGCGATTGGGTCGCGGTGACCATCTCGCCCTGCTGCAGCAGGAAGCGGACCACGTCGGCCGCCGTGCGGTTCAGCTTGGGACCGAGGTCCTGCGGCGTCGAGGCACGCTCGATGACCGACACCCCCTCCGGGACCGGCGCGGTGGCCGGCGTGTAGGTGG
>CAYSCB010000247.1:0-4983 GCA_964429335.1 uncultured Aquihabitans sp. | reverse complement strand
GTCCGCACAGACAACTTCGCCAGACGTCGGGACCCGCTGGCCGAGCACGCGAACATCGTGATCGCGATCGGCAGCATCCGCAGGCCGGTGTCGAGGGCGTCGAGCCCGATGACGAGCTGGAGGTACAGCGGCACGACGAAGAACACGCCCATGAGCACGAGGTTCTGGGTGAACATGCCGATCAGCCCGGACCGCAGCGGCAGCACCTGGAACAGGCGGAGGTGGACGAGCGGGTCGAGCTCGCGGACCTCCCGGTGATGTGACCACGCGACGAACGCCCACAGCAGGAGCGCGCCGCCGATCACCACGAACACCGCGAGGGAGAACCCGAACGGTTCGACGGGGGAGTCCTTCGGTGTGAGGAAGCCCCAGGTGCTCGACTGGAGCACGCCGAGGACCATCGCTCCGATGCCCGTTGCCGACAGGACGGAGCCGACGACATCGAGCCGCGGTGCCGGCCCGTCGCGCAGTGCGTCTGCGACCTTCGGTGTCAACGCCAGGATGATGGCCACGAGCACGACCTCGCCGGCGAACACGACCCGCCAGCTCAACTCGGTCGTCGCCCAGCCGCCGAGGATCGGGCCGACCGCGATGCCGGCGCCGGCCACCCCGCCGATCACGGCGTAGGCGGCCTTGCGTTGCGCGCCCTCGAAGTTGCCGGCGATCAACGCGGCGAGCGCTGGAAGGACGAGTGCGGCGCCGATGCCTTCCAGCACCGACCAGCCGAGGGCGAGAACGCCGACCGTCGGTGCGAGCGCCGTGGTCGCGGATCCGACCGCGTAGATAACGAGGCCGATCCGGAACGCCCGTCGACGGCCGATGATGTCGCCGATCTTGCCGCCGGTCATCATCAGCATCGCCATCACGAGGCAGTACAGGGTGATGACCGCCTGGATGGTCGTGACCGTGGTGTCGAAGTCCGCGACGAGCTGGCTGATCGACACGTTCATGACCGACTGGTCGAGCACCATCACGAACTGGGCGATGGCCAACGCGACGAGCGCTGTCTTCTTCATCGGCTGGTCCTCATCGGGGCGGGTCAACGATGTCTACCGCAGGTGGTTCCGGTGATGTAGACAGTCGCGTACCTGTTCGGCATCGCTCGGTGCGATGTCGACCCCACCGATCCGGCACACGTCGGATCCTGACACAGACGGAGCACTTCGATGATCCTCGCCACGGTGAACCTGGGCGAAATCCTGTGGACCACCCTCGTCATCTTCTTCATGGTCATGTACTTCATGATCCTGTTCAGCATCCTCGGGGACCTGTTCCGGGACCACGAGACCAGCGGCTGGGCCAAGGCCGCATGGGTGATCTTCCTGGTCCTGGCCCCGTTCCTGACAGCGCTTATCTACCTGATCGCCCGCGGCGGTGGGATGGCCAAGCGGAACCTCGCTGCGCAGGCCGACGCCCAGAAGCAGTTCAACGAGTACGTGCAGTCGGTCGCCTCCAGCGGTTCTCCGACCGAGCAGATCGCTCAGGCCAAGCAGCTGCTCGACTCCGGAGCGATCGACCAGGCCGAGTTCGACCGCCTCAAGGCCAAGGCGCTCGGCTGAGACCAGCTCTCAGGCAACCCCCGACACCGTTCTGGCTGTCGTTCTGCCGGTCCCGACCGGCAGAACGACAGCCAGAACCGGGGGTATCGCGCGTGGGGGGCACGTGAGACAGACGCTCCGGCGTTGGACGCCCGGGCTGGACACGCTGACGCACTACGACCGTTCGTGGCTCCGCCCCGACGTGGTCGCAGGCGTCGTGCTCGCCGCGATCCTCGTCCCGCAGGGGATGGCCTACGCGGAGCTCGCCGGCCTTCCTCCGGTCACCGGGCTCTACACGACGATCGCCTGCCTCGTCGCGTACGCGATCTTCGGACCGTCGAAGGTGCTGGTGCTCGGCCCGGACTCGTCGGTCTCACCGCTGATCCTGGCGTCGATCACGCCGCTGCTCGTCGCAGGTGATCCCGGGAGCGCCATCGTCCTCGCCGGGATGCTCGCCGTGCTCGTCGGCCTCATCGAGATCGGCCTCGGAGTCGCGAAGCTCGGCTTCGTTGCCGACCTCCTGTCGAGCGAGGTGCGCGTCGGGTACCTGAACGGTCTCGCGGTGACGATCATCGTGGGCCAGCTGCCGAAGCTCTTCGGCTTCTCCACCGACGCCAGCGGATTCGTCGACGAGGTCCGGGCGTTCGTCCAGGGTCTGGACCAGCGGAACCGGACCACGTTGCTCACGGGGATCGCCGTGCTCGTCGTCCTCCTGGTGCTGCCGAAGATCACCACCAGGGTGCCGGCCGTGCTCGTGGCAGTCGTCGGTGTGACCGTCGCCTCGGCGCTCCTCGACCTGTCCTCCGAAGGGGTGAAGACGGTCGGCACGTTGCCCCATGGGTTCCCGACACCGTCCATCCCGTGGACCGACGCGTCGGACGCGGTCGCGCTGATGGTCGGAGCTGTCGGCATCACCATGGTGTCGCTCACCGACACGATCGCCACGGCATCGAGCTTCGCTGCCCGTCGCGGCGACGAGGTCGATGCGAACGCGGAGATGGTCGGGGTCGGGGCCTCGAACGTGGCGGCCGGGTTGTTCCAGGGCTTCGCCGTGTCGGTCAGCGGATCCCGAACGGCCGTTGCGGACCAGTCGGGTGCGCGGACCCAGGCGACCGGGCTCGTCGGGGCCGGACTCGTCGCGCTGCTGCTCCTGGTGTTCAACGGGCTGCTCGCGGACCTGCCGCAGACGGCGCTCGCGGCGGTGGTCATCGCCGCTGCGCTCTCGTTGACCGACGTCGGTGCCCTCGCCCGCTTCGCCCGGCTGCGGCGCTCGTCGTTCGTCGTCAGCCTCGTTGCGACCGCCGGGGTGATCTTCCTCGGTGTCCTGCAGGGGATCGTGCTCGCGATCGTGCTCGCGATCCTGTTGTTCTTCCGCCGGAGCTGGTGGCCCCACGGCGCCGTGCTCGGCGACGTACCCGAGCTCGGCGGCTGGCACAGCCTCGACGCCTACCCCGACGGTGCCCAGAGCGACGGGATCGTTGTGTTCCGGTGGGAGGCACCGCTGTTCTTCGCGAACGCGGGGCAGTTCCGGGACCAGGTGCGTCGACTGGTTCGGGACCGCTCACCGGCCTTCGTCGTCCTGCAGTGCGAAGCGGTGACCGACATCGACGTCACCGCTGCGGAGGTGCTGGCGGACCTGGATGAGGAGCTCAACGCCAAGGGAGTCCACCTGGCGTTCGTCGAGCTGCGGGACCGGCTGCACGACCTCATCGTTCGGTACGACCTGCAGGCGACGCTCGATGAGGAGCACTTCTTCCCGAGCATCGACGTCGCGATCCGACAGCTCACCCAGGAGCCTCCCGAGCAGGGTGGCGGTCGACCACGCGACTAGGTCGGTTCAGTGGCAGCATTGGCGACATGGGTCACCGGATTTCGCCTCCGGGTGCACCGGACGCCCCAAACGCCGATGCGGCGGCCCGTCGTCGGCCGGGCCCGCGGCGGGCCGATGGGATGCCGGCTGTTCCCGACGCCGTGCGTCGAGCCGTGCTCGACGCTGCGGCGGCGCTGTTCGTCCGTGATGGGGTGGCACAGGTCACGCTCCGGGAGATCGCGACAGCGGCCCAGGTCAACCTTGGACTGATCAGTCGCTACATCGGGTCTCGTGACGAGCTCATCCGGGCGGTGTTTGCTGACCTGAGCGAACAGCTGGCCGAGGAGATCCGCACCAGCCCGACCGCGAGCCGTGGATTCGACGACGACACCGTGATGGTCCGCTGGACGCGGGTGCTCACCTACCTCACGGTCGTCGACCCCGACGTCGCGGTGGAGATCGGATCCTTGCCATTCCATGAGCTGCATGACGTGATCGAGCGCGTCTACGGCTTGTCGGACACTGCGGCGAGGCTGCGGACGGCGCAGATCATGGCGCTGGCGTTGGGCTGGCGGCTGTACGAGCCAAACCTGGTCGATGCAGCGGAACTCGATCGCTCGACGCTCGACGAGATCCGCGCCGAAGTCACGAGAACGAACCGGCGCATCGGTGCCACACCGCTCCCCTCGCCAGCCGATCCGCCCCTCCGTGGCTGATGTCGATCTCAACCGATCGACTCGGCAAGATCGCGACCATGGACCGTCAACGCCCAGATGACGGCGACGTCGATGGCGATGATCACGATCGCCCAGACCGGGTAGTACGGCAGCCAGACGAAGTTCACGATCGCCGAGACCGCGGCCACGATCACGCCGACGGTCCGCGCCAGGACGTTCCCGGTCAGGATCCCGATGCCTGACGCCAGCACCACGACGCCGACCAGTAGGTGGATCCAACCCCAGGTGGTCGCATCGAACTGGAAGACCCACTTGCTGCCGACGACGTAGAACTCGTCGTTGATCAGCGCGACCAACCCGGCGAACGCATGGAACGCGCCGATGAGCATCAGCATGACTGCGGCGAAGACCTCGTAGCCGACAGCCCACGTGCTGCGCTCGTTCGTCATGGTGAACCCTCCTCTCCATCCTGATGCCGCTAGCTGGCGGCACCGCAACTGAGGACAACGTATACCATCGACTACATCAGATGGAAGGGAACGAACATGTCGAAGCATCACCACGAGAGAGCAGCACAGGAGGTGAAGCTTCGGCGCAAGGTCTACGAGGCGGAGCTCGAACGACTGCAGTGCGAGCTCGTCGATCTGCAGCGCTGGGTCGTTCAGAGCGGGGCGAAGATCTGCATCGTGTTCGAAGGCCGTGACGGCGCAGGCAAGGGCGGCGTCATCAAGCGACTGACCGAACGGGTGAGCCCACGGACCTTCCGGGTGGTGGCCCTCCCGGCGCCGAGCGACCGTGAACGTTCGCAGATGTACATCCAGCGATACATCGCCCACTTCCCGGCCGCTGGTGAGGTCGTGATCTTCGATCGCTCCTGGTACACCCGGGCGGGTGTCGAGCGGGCGATGGGCTTCTGCACGGAGCATGAGGCTCAGCGGTTCCTCACGATGGCGCCCGG
>CAYSCB010000246.1:0-5019 GCA_964429335.1 uncultured Aquihabitans sp. | reverse complement strand
TGGGGGAACGCCTCCTCGACCGGCTCACGGCGGAGGACATCGACTTGTTCTACGCGTCGCTGCTGAAGGAGGGACGCAAGAAGAAGAGCCCTGGCGAGAAGGTCGACGCCAAGGGCCTGGCACCCAAGACCGTGCACAACATCCACGTGATGCTGAACAAGGCACTCAGCGACGCCGCCCGCAAGGGCACTGTCGTCCGCAACGTCGTCGCGTTGGCTGATCCCCCGTCGTTGCAGGCCCGCAAGCGCAACGAGATCAAGGCGTGGGACATCGATCAGCTCGTCACGTTCCTCGGCGCGATCGCCCCGCACCGGCTGTCGCCGGCGTTCTTCCTTGCTGCTCACACCGGGATGCGCCGGGGCGAAGTGCTCGGGTTGCGGTGGCGTGATCTCGACCTGGATGCCAACCGTGTCGCGGTCCGACAGGCGTTGGTGTCGGTCGCGTACGAGGTGTCGATCTCGGACGTGAAGACGGGGACGAGCCGTCGCACGATCGACATCGACGCCGATGTCGTCGGGGTGCTGCGGGACTGGTTCAAGACTCGCACCGAGGAACGCGAGGGCACCGAACCGGCGGCGGATGATCTGGTGTTCACCAAGGACGACGGGTCGTGGTTGCACCCGGACACGTTCAGCCAGCTCTTCGACCGCACGGTCGCCAGGATCAAGGTCCCGGTGATCTCGCTGCACGATCTCCGCCACACCCATGCCACCCTGTTGCTGAAGGCTGGTGTGCACGTGAAGGTGGTCAGCGAGCGGCTCGGGCACGCCAACGTCGCTTTCACGATGAACGTGTACCAGCACGTCCTGCCCGGCATGCAGGCCGCAGCCGCGGCCACCTTCTCCCTCCTGATCCGCAATGCCCGCTCGGAGGCGACCTCGGACTCCGACGAGACCGACGAGAGCGACTCGCCCGAGGAGGACCAGTGACCGCCGCCCTGTGCGGGGAGGATGGGCGGGGTCCGGACCTCGCTGCGGAGCACGCCGCCGACGCGGTTCGGACGCTCAACCACCTCACGCTCAGCCGACCGTCTCCGGGAACGCCGGGCTGGGAGGACGTGGCTGACCTCTATGGGGTGCTCACCGAACTCCGTCTCCTGGCCGAGCGCCTCCCCCAGGCTCTCGGCCAACTGGCGCAGCACCTCGAACACCCAGAAGGCGACGGCTACCGCTGCGACGCCGCCACCGAGACGGCCCCAGACGAATTGGTTGCCCTTGCAGCCGGGTCGCTTCGCGAGGCCCAGGCCACGGTAGAGCGGGCGGGTGACCGTCTGGCCTGTGCGCAGGGGGCCGTCTCCCGCTTGGCCCCGAGGTGACCTGACGACCGGTGATCCGCTGGCGGCCTCCGGGCGTCGCGGTGGTCTGAGTGACACGATGTGGCCGAGGAGGTTGTGATGCCCGACGTGGGCGTGAACTCGGTCTCGGTGCTCGGCCGTGAACTGTTGCTGGTCGATGTCGGTGGCGGCGCGGAGACGCACCTCGCCGCCACCGACGACCAGCCGACCGCGCGGGCTGCCCTCGCCGAAGGTCGCACCGACTCGGCGAGCAGAGCTGTTGCCGCCGGGTACGACCAAGGAGCACTGCTCGCTCGGCGGTGGGCGCCGTCGACGTTGTGCGGCCGGGCCTGGTGGGAGATGACTGCCGGTGAGGGCGGGACGTTCCGGCGCTGGCAAGAGGTCGCCTTGGCACCGACCTGCCGATCGTGCCTACGACTTGTCGATGCCTGGTTCCCCACGACCGAAGCGCCTCGCGGTGTCGAGCTGCTGGCCTCGGTCGTTGCCGACACCGTCGAGACGTTCGGCTCCGCCCACATCACCGGCGTCCCAGGCGAGCACCTCGAGTCGGTGCGGCGGTCCACCCGCAAGCACCTGCGCCGCCGCGGGTTCCGATCCCAGACCTACGTCGTGAACGCCGTCGTGCACGTCATGTCCGACGACGCCTACCAGGCCATCGACCCGGCGCTGAGCAAAGGATGGATCGACGAAGCGCTGGCCCGGATCGACGCAGGCGACCCCACTCTCGCGGAGCGTCCCGTAGTTACCGGCCACGGGGTCGACTGGCACACGTGGGTCGTGGACGGTTGAGGTGAGTCGCGGTTCGAGGGGCTGTCGGTGGTGTTGGGTGCCGTCACAAACGCCAAACGGTGGTACCATCAGTGTCTGTGCCGTCCCAATCGCCAAACGCCTCGCTCGAGGAGCTGGCTGACGCCCTGACAGAGTCAGGCATCCCTACGACGGTCCTTGGTCCGCGGCGTCTCGTGGTGGACGGGGAATCCATCGATGTGAGGTTGGTGAACCGAGCGCACCCGACCCCCGCAGAGCTGGCAGCACTCGATCCAGTCGACAAAGGGGAGATAGCGGTCGTCGTTTCTGATCGCCTCAGCGACGCGGCACGCGCTGCGCTCCGTTCGCTCGGGATCGGTTGGCTGGATCGGCGCGGAAGCGTACGGATCTGGACCGAGCGACTGAGACTGGATGTCTCGTTCAATCCGGGCTACGGCTTGCCCGACAGGCGCGCGCCACGCTCGTTCACTCCTGCCGTGCGCGACGTGGTACTCGGCCTCCTCTTGAGGCCAGATGAGTCGGGTTCGCCTCGCGCTCTGGCCCGAAGCGTCGACCGCTCAGCAGGGTATGTCTCCACGATTCTCGCTGGTCTCGAGGAGGATGGACTGCTTCGGGCCGATGGGAAGCCTCTCCTTCCCGAGCTGTTCTGGGCTCTCGCGGATGCGTGGCCTGGCGAGTGGATGCAGGTCGATGACGCGCTGGAGGATCTGAGACTCGACGGCGTTGCCGTGGCAACGGGCAATGGCGCTGCTGAGGCACTGGGTGCGCCGGTCCTCCTTGGTGCGGGTGGACCGATCAACCTGATTGTCGGGTCCGAGGCCTTGCTCCGGCGGCTTTCCAAATCCCGCAAGGCGGGCGCTCTCGACCCCGATAGCAGTCAAGTCGCCGTCCGTGTTGAGTCGAACTTCGAGAGCGTCGTGATCACCAACCCTGTGTCGGGTGTGCGGTTCGCTCACCCGGTCGTCGTGGCGCTCGATCTCGCCGAGGATCAACGTGGCCGTGAAACGGTCGAAGTCTGGCGCCCTGCGAGCACGGAGCTGGGAACGCTCGCGGTACTGGAGGTCTATCGACGTGCGGGTTGGGTTCAGGCGAACTGGCTCGAGGACATTCTTACCGATGCAACGCCAGAGCCGTTGTGGCGCGCTGCAGCGGCGGCCTGCTGGGACTCGCATGCCGAGGGCCTTGCCGTGCTCTATCAGCACCCAGGCTGCCCGGATGACCTACGCGTCACAGTGCGACGGCGACTCCTCGACGTCATCGGCGCCATGGAGTCTCGGGGACGGTGGGGACTCCGTCGTCTTGTCGACTACGCCCCAAGTCTCCTCCTGGAGGAACCGGTCCGGTCTCGCGACATTGACCCGCCAGACTCCGGTCTGCGTAGCGCTGTCGAGGAAGCGGTTCGTTCGGGGGCACCTCGATCGGTCCTTCGGGACATCGCGCAGGAATGGCTGGAGACAGACGAGCCCGAGCGGGACGCTTGGGCGACAGCTGGAGAGGCGCACTACCTGCTCAGGCTCGATCCGATCGCCGTGTACGAGGGACCCGTCAGGGCGCATCTCGAAGAGGTCGTTCGCCGGCCGAAGCCGGTCTGGCACCATGAGGGCACGCGTCGGTGGTCGGAGTGGTCTTCCGGCGACGACCCGTGGTGGTACGAATTCTGCTCCCGGGCACGATCGAGCGTTGACAACTCGCCGGCGGATCGCCGAAGGCTCCTGAACGAATTGCTGACCGCCGACATCGACGGCCGAGCCATGCCGATAGCCGAGCTCCTCCCCGTCTTGGATGGCGACGCGCTCGAACGAGCGCTGGCCGGCATCGAGCAATCCGCGCCTGCCGTCGCCGACTTTCACGTGAGGGCCAAGGTTCTAGCGGTCGCGAGCCGCTACGGCGATGCACGCAGACGCGAAGTCCTGCTCGACCAGGCCTTGGTAGCCGCCCGAGCTGCCGTCGAACAACCGGGGCCCAGCCTGCTGGGCGGGCCTGAGCCCGGCGGCATCCGCGGCCTGCTCGAGGTCGCTGACGAGGCAGACGGTGAGTTCCGGCGAACCGCGCTGAAGGAGGCAACCAGCGCATGGCTGAGATGGGTCGGCGCCGAAGACGACGCTGGCGACAGGAAACAACGTCGGCGTGACCGGCGAATGATGTTCCACTCTGGTGGTGACAGCACTCTTCCGCTCGTCCGGATGCTCGCGAGCAGTGACATGGCCGCTGAACTCCGTCGTGTCTTCCAGGGGCTTCGACGGGTAGCCGGAGACGAGGGCAATGCGCTTGAGGGCTATCTGGCCATGGGAGCGTGGCCGGCACTCCGCGACGGGAGCCTCGAACTTGCCGCGTTGTTCGTAAGTGAAGCGAGAACCGAGACAGCATGGCGACAACGACAGGGCGCCGACGCCAAGGCCCATGAACCCGAATCGGAGCCTCCGGAATACCCAGAATTTCCGGCCCAACTCGTCGGATACCGCGATGTCTGGCGTTGACAGGGCGGCGGTCGTCTTCGTCGCCACCACACCGGACGCCTTCGCCGTCAAGGCCCTCTCAGCTCTAGGAGCGCTTCCAGCCAGATTGCCCACATGGGCACTCGTCGGTGGTGTGTCTGTAGCCGTGAACCTCAACGGGTTCCACCGGCCAACTGGCGATCTCGACACAGTGTCGATTGACGCTGACAGTGCGCTGGAGCTCCTTGTCGAGCAAGGTGCGCAGCAGTCGAGGAATGGAGTCACGATCGCATCGGGCTCGACGTTCGTCGACGTGGACATCATTGACGTGTCCGGTGGGGACCCGCACAGCGGTGCGTACCTCGCTCACTCGTTCGCGCTCGAGACGGCTGTCAACCGTCTGCTGCGCGTCGTGAGCTCGAGTTCTCGAGAGACGCTGGTTGAGGTGACAGTCCCAGTCGCAACTCCGACTGCCATCGTCGCAATGAAGCTTCATTCGGTCGAGGGCCGCCGTGACTCGCG